>JAYTRE010000310.1:0-4521 GCA_043746395.1 Pseudonocardiales bacterium | reverse complement strand
TCGATCATCTGCGGGGTCAGGGACGGCGTAACCGACGGAGAGAGCGCCACCGGCACACCCAGGGCGGTGGCGTATTCGACCAGGTCAAACAGGTCCGGGCGCAGCAGGCAGTCGCCGCCGGTGAGCACGAGAATCGGGTAGGGGCGCCCGAAGCCGGCGACCTGGTCGATCAGGTCGCGGCCCTCGGCGGTGCTCAGCTCACCGGGCAGCGCCTGCGCTGTGGCGCTGGCCCGGCAATGCCGGCAGGCCAGCTGGCAGGCGCGCGTGGTCTCCCAGAAAACCAGCATCGGTCGGCGCGCATAGTTCAGGCGGCCGCGCGACGTGGCCGCTGTCGCGGCCGTCATGACGGCACCGGGGTGCCGGGCGAGATGTCGGCCCGCTGGACGTCGGAAAGGCTCTGGGCGATGTCGTGGGCGGTGCGCTCGGCGTCGGCGATGCAGCTGGCCACGCCGACGCCACGGTAGGCAGCGCCGGTGAGGTACAGCCCGGGCAGGTGGTGCAGCGCGGCGTCCACGGCATCGAGCCGATCTTGGTGCCCGACCAGGTATTGCGGCAATGCCTGTGGCCAGCGCTGGATGTGGGTGTGCACCGGGCCCGCGGTCAGGCCCATGGCGTCGACCAGCTCGTCGTGCACCCGACGCAGCAGGATGTCGTCGGGCATGCTCAGCCACCGGCGGTCGCCGTGGCGGCCGACCATGCACCGGATCAGGACGACGGTGTCGTCGGCCAGGTGCGGCCACTTTGCGCTCGACCAGCTGCAGCCCACTAGCAGTTTGCCCTCCCGCGGCGGAACCAGGAAGCCGGTACCGTCCAGGCGACGATGTACCGCCGAGCGCGGGTAGGCCAACCAGATCGTGGCGACATCGGCGTAGGGCACGCCGGCGAGCACCGTCGCCACGGCAGGGGCCAGCTCGGCGAGTAGCCGGGCCGTGACGAACGCCGGGGTCGCCAGGACCACCACATCGGCGACGATGCTGCGCCCGTCCACCAGCTCGACCCGGTAGCCGGCACCGACGCGCGCGACGAGGCGGGCGGCGGTGTCTGGTCGCAGGTCGTCGCCGGCCAGCGGTGCCGCCAACGCCTCGACCAGCCGAACCAGCCCGCCGGCCAGGGTGAGCAGAGCCGGGCCGCCCGATGCTGGCGGGGCATGGCGGCGCAGCCGGCGAAGACCCAGGTACAGGCTGCGGTTGCCGCGGGCGAGAGCCGCGATGTCGGGCACGGTGCTGCGGGCACTGAGCTCGCCGGCCTGACCGGCGTACACCCCCCCGAGCAGCGGCTCAACCAACCGCCCGAACACCTGCGAGCCCAGCCTCGGACCGACCAGCTCGGCGACCGACGGGTCGCGCGAGAGCGCACGGCGCCGCGGCAGCACCAGGTCCATCCCCGCGCGGGCCAGGCCGGCGGGGGACACCAGTCGCGATCTCAGCAGCGGCAGCAGCCGGTCGGGAACCCCGAACAGGGTGCCCGGGGGGAGCCGACGCAGCCGACCGCGCGACCACACGTGTACTCCCTGCACGGCCGGGGGCACCAGTTGGTCAGTGAGCCCGAGATCGTCGAGCAGGGCAGCCATCGTCGGCGAGCGCACCAGCAACGCATCGGGCCCGGTGTCGACCAGGTGCCCACCGACTCTGCGGGTCGCGATCTTGCCGCCCAGCTGTGGCGCACCCTCGATGAGGGTCAGTTGCACGCCCGCATCGAGACGACGATGCAGGTAGTGCGCTGTCGCCAGACCGCTGATCCCGCCGCCGACGATCACGACCCGTGGTCGAGACTGCACCGCGCCCCTCTTCTGACCCCAGCTGGGTCCTCGAATGCCTGGCCCAGTGTTTCAAGCGAGACCGGTCGTGGCCTAGGGACTTTGGTCTCACCCAAGCTGCCCGACCCGTACTTGGGACGGACGGATCACGCGAGGTATTGCGGGCCCCATCCCGATCGTCGGGGGGTCGCGCGCTGGGCTTCAGCGGGGTGTCAGACAGACCGGCGGCAGGTCGAACCACCGCAGGTGTTCGAAGTCGCTAGAGATCGCCTGAGCGGGGGCGCCGCCTGGTTCGGCGCCGGGTGCGCGTACAGCGGAAAGCAGGACCGCTGCCTGGTCGAGGTAACTCGCCAACTCCGATTCCGGGGCCCGGTCGTCGTGGTGCGGGTACTGCATGGCGCCGTGGGCGTCGTAGGAGATTTGCCCCAGGCGTAGGGGCGGCTCGATCGGTCCGAGATGGTGTCGCCACAGTCCGGTGACGGGGTCGAATCGGTAGTCAGTCAATAGTCGCCAGCCGTGCTGGGCCACGAGCCGTACGGCTTCGATGAGGTAGTCGAAGACTGGTGCGGAGATGAAGTAGTTGAAGTTCATCCGGACCCAGCCCGGTTTGATGCCTTCGCAGCCGTGCGCGATTTCGCGTTCGAACTCGTGTGAGCGGTCAAGGTCGATGCTCAGCAGCCGGTGGCCGTACGGTCCTGCGCACGAGCAACCGCCGCGGGACTGGATCCCGAACAGGTCGTTCAGCAAGGACACCACGTAGTTGTGGTGCAGGTATCGCCCGCTCGGGGCGCGGATCACGAACGAGACTATCGAGAGCCGGTCGGTGGCGAGGTTGCCCAGTATCTCAATGTGGGGTTCGGCTTTCCATGCCTCGAAGGCGCGCCGCAGCAAGTGCGCTTCGTGCGCGCGGATCACGTCGACGCCCACGGCCTGTTTGAGCTGGAACACCAGGCCGGCGCGGATGGACTCGACGATGGCAGGGGTGCCACCTTCCTCGCGCTGGGCTGGGTCCTCGAGGTAGCGGTGCTCGCTCGGGTTGACATAGGCAACGGTGCCGCCGCCGGGCACGGCTGGAACTCGGTTGACCACCAGTTCCCTGCGCACGACCAGGATCCCTGGGGTGCTCGGGCCGCCGATGAACTTGTGGGGGCTGAGGAAGATCGCGTCCTTGTAGGCGAGCGGTCCGTGATCCGTCCCGCCGTACATGTCGATGTCGAGGTAGGGTCCGGCCGCAGCGAAGTCCCAGAAGGACAGGGCGCCGTGCTCGTGCAGCAGCGCCGAGATGGCATGGGTGTCGCTGAGGATGCCGGTCACATTGCTCGCGGCGGAGAACGACCCGATCTTCAATGGTCTCGCCTGGTTGCGCGCCAGTTCGTGTGCGAGGACGGCGACGTCGATGTGGCCGTCGGCGTCCTCGGGGATGACGACGACGTCGGCGATTGATTCACGCCAGGGCAGTTCGTTGGAGTGGTGCTCGAACGGTCCGATGAACACCACCGGCCGCTGGCCGGAGGGGATTGCGTCGCGAAGATGGTAGCGATCTTCCAGTTGGGATGGGATGCGTAGGCCCAGGATTGCGATCAGCTTGTCGATCGCGGCCGTGCAGCCCGAACCGGTGAAGATGACGACTGTTTCGACGTCACCTCCGACGGCAGCGACGATGATGTTGCGGGCGTCCTCGCGCAGCCGGGTGGTTTGCAGACCGGTTCCGCTGGACTCGGTGTGGGTGTTGGCGTAGCGGGGGAGTACCTCATCGCGGATGAAATCCTCCAGGAAGCCCAGCGCCCGGCCGGATGCGGTGTAGTCGGCATAGGTCACCCGGCGTGGTCCGTACGGGCCCCGCATCACCTGGTCATCACCGATCACCGACTCGCGGATCCGCCGCAACAGCGGGCTATCGACGGGGCCGGATTGGGTCACATGCTTGAGCGTAAGCGTCGAACGCGCGTGACGTCGCCGTGGTCTGGCGGACACGGGACCAAAGACCCTGCGTTCGGTATCCATCCGCGAATCTCGGAACTCCGGCACCAGTTCAACCGAAGGTGGGGCGCTGGCGGTGACGGGACGGGTGTGCCACCGGGTGGCCTGGGAATGTTTCAACGGCCCCAGGTGCTATACCCCCAGCGGTATGACGACAGCCCCCAATTCCGAGACGGAGACAACTGATGACCACCACGCTCACCGCCGAAAACTTCGAAGACACCCTGACCAGCAACGACATCGTCCTGGTCGACTTCTGGGCCGCCTGGTGTGGACCGTGCCGCATGTTCGCCCCGGTGTATGACAAGGCTGCCGCCGCTCACCCTGACATCGTGTTCGGCAAGGTCGACACCGAGGCGCAGCAGGCCCTGGCCGCAGCGGCCGGCATCAGCTCCATCCCGACCCTGATGGCCTTTCGTGGCGGCGTACTGGTGTTCTCCCAGCCGGGCGCCCTGCCTGCCGCTGCGCTGGAGGAGGTCATTGCCGGGATCAAGGGCCTGGACATTGACGAGGTCCGCTCGCAACTGACCGCTCAGAGGCGCTAGAACCCGTGAACCGCTGGACACCCCTGGCCTGGATGGCGCTGGACACCGCTGTCCGCGTCGTCAACGGCTGACCCCACCGTTGCGGATGGACGCGTCCTTGTGGACCGACGTCGATTTGGCTCACCATTGCCCAATGGCAGATGAATGGATGCACTATGGCAAACAACCTGACCGTGCGGCACCTGGACGGGGACAGGTTCAGGATCGAGATCCGCGGACACATCATCACCGTCGATCAGC
>JAYTRE010000309.1:0-9496 GCA_043746395.1 Pseudonocardiales bacterium | reverse complement strand
GCCGGCGCGTGGCTGGGGCCGCTGCTCGGCGGCGGGTTCGGCCTGCCGGCATTGCGGGTCACGCAGCAGCAGCTCTTTCACTTTCCGCGCCTGGATGCGGCCGTGCCGCCGTGGCCAAGCGTGATCCACGAGGACGTGCGCGGGATCTATCACCTCGCCGGTGGCCGCGACGGCGGCCCGGGCGACGCGCGCAAGATCGGCGAGCACGACACCGGGCACGCGACGACCGCGGCGACCCGAGACGACGTCGTGGACCCGCAGTCACGGGCCCGCGTCATCGAGTACGTGCAGCGGTGGCTACCCGGCCTCGACCCGGTGCCGCAGGGCGAGGCCACCTGCCTGTACACCTCGACGCCCAGTGAGGATCTGCTCCTCGACCGGGTCGGGCCGATCGTCGTCTGCTCGGCCTGCTCGGGACACGGCGCCAAGTTCGCGCCCCTCATCGGCGAGCTGGCGGTCGGCCTGGCCACCGGCGACGGGGAGGTGCCGGAGCGGTTCCGGCTTGCCGCGCACGCCTGCGCCCCGCCCGGGGCCGTGTCCCTGTGAGCCGGCACTCCCGGCCGGGTGACGCGTGCTACCGGGGCGGCCGGGTGGCACGCGCTGCCCGGGCGGTGGTCGTTGCCCGAGTGGGGCCGCCCGGGTCGACACCGAGCACGAGATCGCGCAAGCCCGCGGCATCGAGGAGATCGGCGGGCCGGACGGTCTGCCCCGAGCGCACGTAGTGAAACGCCGCACCCACGCGGTCGAGCTCGCCGTCACCGAGTCCGCGCAGTCGCGCCCACGCGAGGCGGTACGCCGCGAGCTGGACGGCCGCCGCCCGGGCCGTCGCTCCGATGGGCCTGGCTCCGGTCTTCCAGTCGACAACGAGCCAGCCGTCGGCATCGCTGCCGAACACGGCGTCCATCCGGCCGCGGATCACCGTGCCGGCGACGGCCATCTCGAAGGGCACCTCGACGTGGGCCGGGGTGCGTGCCCCCCACTCGCTGCGCTCGAAGGCCTCGCGCAGCGCGGCCAGCTCGGAGTCGTCGGCACCCTCGTCGGCCGCGCCGGGGAGCTCGTCGATATCGAGCAGGGTCTGGGCCTGCCAGCGCTGCTCCAGCCAGGCGTGCAACGCCGTGCCACGCCGCGCCCACGGCGCCGGGGGCAGCGGGACGGGACGGCGGATCCGGGCGGCCAGCGCGGCCGGATCGCGCTGCAGCTCGACTAGCTGTGACACCGACAGCTGCCGGGGCAGCGCCACGTCGAGGAATTGGCCCGGCCGCAGCCGGGCGCGCTCGGCAAGCAGCACGTCGACATCGTGGGCCCACTGGGCGCACAGCTCGTCCACCGGCAGCATGCGTTGCGCGCCGCCGGCCGCGGAACGGACCAGCGCGGCACCGGCCTCGACGTCGGCGCGGCGGCCCGGTCCGGAGCTGCCCGGCGGCGCGCCGAGCGGATCGGCCGGCCACAGCGCCGTGCGGGGTTCGGTGGTGAGGGGATTCGCGGCGCCGTCTTCGGGAACGAACCACACGTCCGGCGCGGCCAATTGACGGAGAGTTTCCAGGAACGGCGACGGGACGCGGGCGGTCTTGGTGGCGTCCCACGCGTAGCCCGAGGCCAGCAGCACCGACCTGGCCCGGGTCAACGCGACATAGGCCAGGCGCCGTTCCTCGTCGGCGTGCCGTTCGATGACCGCGTCGTGGTGAGCCGTGAGACGGGCCCGCACCTCGGCGAGATCGCCGGCGCCCTCAATGTCGATGGTGGGCACCTCGGCGGCGTCGCCGCGCAGCGGTCCGGGCAGCTCGTGACGGGCCCGGGCCCAGTTGATGCTCCTCGCGGCGGCGGGGAACACGTTGGCGACTAGTCCCGGCACGGCGACGATGTCCCACTCCAGGCCCTTCGCGCCGTGCACCGTCAGGAGCTGTACCCGCTCGGCCTCGACGACGACCTCTCCGGCCTGCAGCCCGTTCTCCTCGTCCTCCGCGGCGTCGAGGTAGACCAGGAACGCGCGCAGGGTGGCCCCGTCGGCCTCGGCGGCGAAGCGGGCCGCCTCGTCGAGGAAGCGGTCCAGGTGCAGCCGGCCGATCGCGGCCCGGTCGGCGCGGGCCATGACCTCGACGTCGACGCCGATCACCCGTTCCACCTCGGCGACCAACTCGGTGAGCGGGCCCGGCACCCGCCGGCGCAACCGGCGCACCTCGAGCGACAGCGCACTCAGCCGGCGGAAACCCTCGCCGGTATAGCGCCCAGCCGGGCCGAGATCATCGAGCGCCTCGACGAGGCTCAGTGGTTCGCGTTCCGTTCCGGTCACCGGGTAAGGCGCGCTGCCGGGGTCGCGCTGGGCTGCTTCGCCGCTGTCGTCCCCGCTGCCACTGCCGTCACCGCTGTCGTCCTCGCTGCCACTGCCGTCACCGCTGCCGTCGCCGCTGCCGTCACCGCTGTCGCCGTCGCCGTCGCGGCCCGTCCCGACGCCGCGGACCAGCCACGCCGCGCGGTCTCGCAGCGCGCCGAGGTCACGCGGACCGATCCGCCACCGGGCCCCGGTCAGCAGCCGCACCAGCGCCGTCCCCGAGCGGTGATCGGCCAGCACCCGCAGGGTGGCGACGACGTCGACTACCTCGGGCGTGGTGAGCAGCCCACCCAGCCCGACGACCTCGACCGGGAGGCCGGCCGCGGTGAGGGCGTCGGCGAGCAGCGGGAGCTGCGCGCGGCGCCGGACCAGCACCGCCGCGGTCCGCGCACCCACCGGGAGCCGGTCCCACGCCGTCCGGACGCCGTCCGCGAGCCAGCGGGACTCGTCGTCGACGGTCTCGGTGCAGGCGAGCTGCAGCAGTCCCGCTCCGGCGTCGTCGGCGGGTCGCAGTGCCACCGTCACCGCGCCCGTGCGCAGCGGCGCGGCAACCTCGTTGGCCGCCGCCAGGATCAGCCGGTCGTTGCGAAAGCTGGTCGCCAGCGGGAAGCTGCGCGCCGCCGTGCCGCCAGAGCGGGCGAACCTGGCCGCGAACGCGCCGATGTTGCCGGCGCTGGCCCCGCGCCAGCCGTAGATCGACTGGAACGGATCGCCCACTGCCGTCACCGGATGCCCGTCACCGAAGAGCCCGTGCAGCATCGCCACCTGCGCGTGGCCGGTGTCCTGGTACTCGTCGAGCAGCACCGCTGCGTAACGCGCCCGCTCCACCTGCTGCACCTCGGCGAGCTGCGCGACCGCGGCAGCAACTCGCATCTGGTCACCGAAGTCGACTGCACCGTCCGCGCTCTTGGCAACCCGGTAGGCGCGCACCAGAGGCAGCAACGCGAGGCGGTGGCGGGTGGACCTGAGCAACTCGGCTACCGGCCCGGACCGCGGGATCGCCTTACCGGGCAAGGACTCCAGCTGGCTTACCAGCCGCAGGCAATACCGCTCGACGGTCTCGACGTCGACGAGATGGTCGGCGAACTGGGCGTCCATGTCGAGGACGTAGTCGGTCACCGATGACGGTGCCCCGATGTCTGCAGGTAACGGCTGCGCGTGCCGGCGCACCACTGCGTCGGCGAGCTGCCAGGCCACCGCCTGCGACAGCAGCCGGGAATCGGGCTCGGCGCCGAGCCGCAGCGCCTGCTCGCTCACCAGCCGGCCGGCGTAGGCGGCGTAGGTGAGCACCGTCGGCTCGCTGGATCGCAGCAGCGCTGCGTACTCCTCGTCGTCAGGAGCCTCCCGCTCGACGGCGTAACGCCATTGGGTGAGCCGCCGGCGGATGCGGTGACCGAGCTCCGCGGCCGCCTTGCGGGTGAAGGTCAGTCCTAGCACGGCGTCCGGCGCGACGAGCCGGTTGGCCACGAGCCAGACGACCCGGGTGGCCATCGTCTCGGTCTTGCCCGAACCCGCCCCGGCGATGACCACCGAGGGCTCGAGGCCGGCCTCGATCACCGCGGCCTGCTCGGGGGTGGGGGGGTGCAGCCCCAACCGCTGCGCCAGTGCCGCCGCCGAGATCGTCGCCGTCACGTCGTCACCTGGCGACCCTCGTTGTGCAACGGGCAGCTCGTGCGCAGGTCGCAGTGGCGGCACAGGCTGTTGGCGATCGCGGTGAACTCGCCGCCGCGCAGGCGCTGCGCGATCGCGGCAACCGTGGTGGCGATCGCATCGGGGTCGCCCGCGGCGCCTAGCGGGCCCTGCCGCTGCTCGACGTCGCCCTTGGCCGCGAGCTGCACCAGGACGGCCCCGCCCGAGCGCGACCCCTCGCCCGGGAAGGCCCCCGCGGTCACCGCCAGTTGGTAGGCCGCGAGCTGGGGATGTTCGAGCACCTCGGCCGGGCTGGGCTTGGACTTGCCGGTCTTGAGGTCGACGACAATCAGCCGGCCGGCAGCGTCGCGCTCCAGCCGGTCGACGCGACCGCTAAGCAGCGCGTCGCCCACCTCGACGGAGAACGGCTCTTCGACGGCAACGAGGCTCAGCTCGCGGCGGCTGGCGTGCAGCCACTCGGCCAGCCGGGTGAGGATGCCCGTCGCGCGGACCCGTTCGTTGGCGGCGAACCAGCGCGCGCCGAAGTCGAGCGTGGCCCACCGCTCGTCGAGGCGCCGCTCCAACTCGGTAACCTCGGCCTCGGCCGGTGACGTCGCGGCGATGTCGTGGACGAGCACCCCCAGCGCCGCCGACACCGCGTCGCCGTCTCGCCCGCCGACGCTCTGCAGCAGCGCGCGCACCTCGCAGCGCAAGAACGCGTCGATCCGCGATGGGCTGACCGGCACCGGCCGCTCGGGGTCGGCGACCGGCCCCCGGTCGGAGAGCTCCGCGAGCCCCCACCACGTTGCCGGATCGGCACCGGGCACGTCGGCGGCCGCGAGCCGGGCCAGCTCGCCGGCCGCAGTCTCGCGCACGGCGTCCGGGGTGCCGGGATCACACGCGGCCGCCCGCAGTTCGGCGACGACGCCAGGCAGGTGCACCCCGCGCTGCGGCGGGGTCAGCGGGCGGTCACCGTCGCAGGGGTCGAGCTCGTCGAGGAAGCGGGAGGGCTGCTCGTCGTCCCCGGCGACGGCCGTCACCACCAGCCGTTCACGCGCTCGGGTCACCGCGACGTAGAACAGCCGCCGCTCCTCGGCCAGGAGCGGGGCGACAGGTGAGACGCCGGCCAGCTCGCGCCCGGCCAGCACGTCGACGAGCTGCTCGGCACCGAGCAGCGAACCGCGCCGGCGCAGGTCGGGCCAGCTGCCCTCCTGCACGTTCACGACGCACACCAGGTCCCACTCCAGGCCCTTGCTCGCGTGCGCAGTCAGCACCGAGACGGCGTCGGTTCCGGCGGCGCCGGTGGCCACCGAGTCGCCGGGCACCTGCTGGGCCGCGACGTGCTCGGCGAACGCCCCAGCCGCCGCCGCGGGGAGGCGGTCGGTGAAGCGGGCCGCCGCGTCGAACAGTGCCAGCACGGCGTCGAGGTCACGGTCGGCGGCCGCGCCACCGGGCCCGCCGCCACGGCTGGCCTGGGCCCACCGCTGCGCCAGCGCCGTCGCGTCCCACAGCTGCCACAGCACCTCCTCCGGAGTGGCCGCGGCCGCCACCGCAGCGCGCCCGGCTGCCAGCACGCGCACGACGCGAGCGACCGGGCCGCGGACGTGGTCGGGCAGCACCGCGGCACCGGCCGGGTCCAGCAGCGCCGGCGCGAGCAGAGCCGGCTCGCCCACCGGATCGGCGAGCTGACGCAGCACCCGGCGCAGCCGCCGCAGGTACACCGCGTCGCCGCCGCCGATCGGCCCGAGCAGCAGGCGCTCGGCCGCCTGCTCGTCGACGGCCTCCGGACGCAGCGCGCCCGCCAGCGCCTCGAGCAGCACCGCGACCGCCGGCTGTTCGGCCAGCGGGAGGTCGTCCCCGCGCACCGCCACCGGCACGCCCGCGGTGCTCAGCGCGCGGCGCAGGGTGCCGAGCACGACGGTGGTCGAGCGGACGATCACCGCCATCCGCGACCAGGGCGTGCCGTCGAGGTGCGCGCGACGCAGTACGCCGGCGAGGTAGGCCGCCTCCTCGCTCGCGGAGCGGAACAGCCCCACCTCGGCACGACCCGCGACTGGTCCGTCGACCGCGACGAGGTGGCGTTGCTCGGCCGGGCCGGGCAGGCGCTGCGCGATGCGCCGCGAGGCGGCGAGCAGCACCGGGCCGGCCCGCCGCGACTGGGTCAGCGCCACGACCGGCACCGCACCGCTCACCCCGCCGAAACGGCGGCCGGCATCGCGGATAGCCGACTCGTCGGCGCCGCGGAAGGCGTAGATGGACTGGTCGGGATCGCCGACCAGGATCAGCTCGTCGGCCCCCGCGGCGAGCAGCGCGAGCAGCTCGGCCTGGGCCGGGTCGGTGTCCTGGTACTCGTCGACGAAGATCCGGCGGCGGGCCGCTCGCTCGCTGGCCAGCAGCGCGGGCTCCTCGCGCAGGACGTTGAGCGCGGAGCGGATCAGCTCGGCGGGGTCGTAGCCGCCCGGCTGCCCTAGGGAGGTGACGTCCTGGTACTCGGTGAGGAACTCCCCCGCGGCGGCCCAGTCGGCCCGGCCGCGGGCGTGCCCGAGTGCCGTGAGGGCAGGCCCGTCCAGCCCGCGCTCGACCGCCCGCATCAGCAGGTCGCGCAGCTCGCCGGCGAAGCCGCGGGTGGGCAGCGCCGCCCGCAGGGCGGGGGGCCAGGACGCCGCCGGGCGCCCGGCCAGCAGCTCGCGCAAGATCACGTCCTGCTCCGGGCCGGTGAGCAGCCGCGGGGCGGGCAACCCGGCCGCGACCGCATGCATCCGCAGCACCCCGAAGGCGTAGGAGTGCAGAGTGCGCGCGATGGGCTCGCGCAGGGTGCGGTCCAGCCGGGCAGTAACGCGGTCCCGCAACTCCCCAGCGGCGCGGCGGCTGAACGTGAGCATCAGCAGCCGGTCCACTGCCGCGCCCGCCTCGACGCGCGCCACCGCCGCCTCGACCAGCGTGGTCGTCTTGCCGGTGCCGGGCCCAGCCAGCACGAGCAGCGGGCCGCCCGGGTGCTCCACCACCCGGCGCTGCGCCTCGTCGAGCACAGGGGCCGCGACCGGCTCTCGTGGCGGACGGACGAGCCGGTAAGCGGCGACAGGGCGGGACACGTCAACCATCCCAGCACGCCGTCCCGACAGAATCGCTCAACGCCCATCCCACCGGCAGGCGGCCAGCTCGACCCGGTCACCGACGAAGCGCACGCCCTCGGCGAGCAGGCGCTGGCGCTGCTCGGCATACAGGTGATCGGCACAGCTGCCGTCGGCGCGCACTACCCGATGCCAGGGCACCGTCCCGCCGTCGATCGCCAGGACCCGCCCGACCAGCCGCGGGGCCCGGCTGCCGGCGCACTCTGCGACATCGCCGTAGGTCAGCACCCGGCCCGGTGGGATCGACTCCACGCAGCTCAGGATCCGCTGCGGCAGCGAATCGTCCGTCGACACGCGGGAGAGTCTGGCACCGGCAGCAGGTCTGCGCTCAGGGGCGCCAGCCGGGATCGCGTCCGGTGCGGGCGACGAGCCGGTCCAGCGCCGGGGCGTCGGCCGCCGCGGCGCACGGCGCGTCGAACAAGCCCGACGCCGCGAGGTCGCCCAGTTTTTCGGCCCGGGCGCCCGCGAACTCGACCAGCTCGCGCGGGATCGGCTCGGTGAACCCGATGGCCCGTTCGAGGTCCCAGGAGTGCACGACCATGTCGAACACCATCTCGCCGAGGTAGTCACGTGCCGGAGTCGACCCGCGCGACAGCGATACCTGCCGGTCGAGTGCCCCGGGTGCGACGACCGCGTCGGTGGCACCGACCACGGCCTCGTCCCACGCCTCGGCCAGGTTGGCTCCGACACCGCCGTCGACGGGCAGCTCGCGCGTGCCCGAGACCACCATGCCCGCGGACTCGAGGTCGAGCCCGTGCAGGAGCGGGGCGACCCAGCGCTGCTCGTCGACGAGATGGCCGACGAGGTCGGCGACCGACCAGTCCCGGTCGGGCGTGGGCTCCGACCACTGGGCCTCACCGACGGCGTGCACCCGCGCGGTGACCTCGCGCTGGGCCTGTAGGAACCGGCTGCGGAGTTCGTCCATGCCGAGGTCCTACCCCCGATCCGAGCGGTGCGAAACCGGTGGCGTCAGTACGCCGGCAGGCTGGGATCGATTTGGTTGATCCAACCGCTTACGCCGCCCTGCACGTGGATCGCGTCGGCGAACCCGGCGGCCTTGACCGCGGCCAGTGTTTCGGCCGAGCGCACCCCGGTCTTGCAGTACATGACGATCTGCCGGTCCTGCGGCAACGCGGCAAGCGCGTCACCGCGCAGAATCTCATCTTTCGGGATGAGGACCGCCCCGGGAATGCGCACGATCTCCCACTCGACCGGCTCGCGCACGTCGACCAGGTAGATCGGCTTGTCGGAGTCGATGAGCTCCTTGAGCTCGGCCGGCGTGATCGTCGAGCCGACCGCGGCCTGCTGCGCCTGCTCGGACACCACCCCACAGAACGCCTCGTAGTCGATCAGCCCGGTGATCTTGGGAGCGTCGGGATCCTTGCGGATCTTGACCTCGTGCCAGCTCATCTCGAGCGCGTCGAAGACCAGCAGCCGGCCCAGCAGCGTCTCGCCGATGCCGGTGATGAGCTTGATCGCCTCGTTGACCATCACCGAGCCGATGGCGGCGCACAGCACGCCGAGCACGCCGCCCTCCGCGCACGAGGGCACCATGCCCGGCGGCGGCGGGTCGGGGTAGAGGTCACGGTAGTTCGGGCCGTGCTCGTCCCAGAACACGCTGACCTGTCCGTCGAAGCGGTAGATGGAGCCCCACACGTAAGGCTTGCCGAGCAGCACGCAGGCGTCGTTGACCAGATAACGCGTCGCGAAGTTGTCGGTGCCGTCGACGATCAGGTCGTAGCCGGCGAAGATGTCCAGGACGTTGTCGTTGTCGAGCCGCGTCTCGTGCACCTGCACCGTGATCAGTGGGTTGATCTCGAGGACGGAGTCGCGAGCCGACAGCGCCTTCGAGCGGCCGATGTCACTCTGTCCGTGGATGATCTGGCGCTGCAGGTTGGACTCGTCGACGATGTCGAACTCGACGATGCCCAGCGTGCCGACACCGGCCGCGGCGAGGTACATGAGCGCGGGCGAGCCGAGACCGCCGGCGCCGACGCACAGCACCTTGGCGTTCTTCAGCCGTTTCTGCCCGACCATCGCCACGTCGGGGATGATGAGGTGCCGGCTGTAGCGGCGCACCTCCTCGATCGTCAGCGACTCCGCGGGTTGCACGAGTGGCGGCAGTGACACGGGTTGTCCTCACTTCTCGATCGGCAATGCAGGCGCAACGACACCGGGCCGGTGCGCCATTCCCGTCCAGTGTCCGCGTCGCTGCGGCTCGGGTCGAACCGGGTCAGTCGTTCTTGAGACCGAATTCGCTGTTCTGCGGCGTGTCGGGCTGCTCAGCTCCCGGCGCGTCGGTGGCACCGAGCGGGTAGGGCCACGGGTTGGCCTGGCACAGCACGACCGAACCCGCGGGCCGCAGCCCGATCGTCTGCTGCATCATGACCGGCGCCAGGCCGTCGGC
>JAYTRE010000308.1:0-2730 GCA_043746395.1 Pseudonocardiales bacterium | reverse complement strand
GCTCGCCTTCCGCAGCCTCGTCATCCCGTTGACCGCGGCCGTCATGAACCTGTTCGCGGCCGGCGCGTCGTTCGGGGTCGTGGTGGCGATCTTCCAGTGGGGGTGGTTCAGCCAGGCTCTGGGGATCGGCAAGGGCGGTCCGATCGAGGCGTTCCTGCCGGTGATGTTCTTCGCGATCCTGTTCGGCTTGTCGATGGACTACCAGGTTTTCCTCGTCAGCCGAATGCACGAGGAGTGGGTGCACACCCACGACAATGCACGCTCGATCCGCGTGGGTCAGACCGAGACAGGCGGCATCATCACCGCGGCAGCGCTGATCATGATCGCGGTGTTCGGCGGGTTCATCCTGGGTGACACGCGCGTCATCAAGCTCTTCGGCATCGGGTTGGGCGGGGCGATCTTCATCGACGCCTTCATCCTGCGCACGGTGCTGGTGCCGTCGCTCATGCACGCACTCGGCACGTCGAACTGGTACCTGCCCAAGTGGCTGGACCGGATCCTGCCGCAACTGTCCGTGGAACCCGCCGAGGACAGCTGGGCTGCGCCGGGCGACGCCCCCGACGCGCCGCGCGCGTTCGCCGAGGTCTGAGCCGGCGCGCGCGGTGCCCGCGTCCTCAGCCGGGGTCGATCGAAACCTCGGCACCGGCTACGGACAGTTGGGCGTCGTCGGGCAGTGACCGCTTGATCACCGCGAGCGCGATCGGCCCCAGTTCGTGGTGGTGCAGGGCGGTGCCCAGGAAACCGACCGACCGACCGCCTGCCTCGACCGCCGTGCCGTGTCCGGGCAGGACGTCGGACTCACCGGCAAGGTGGAGCAGCACCAGCCGGCGAGGCGGACGGCCGAGATTCTGCACGCGGGCCACCGTCTCCTGGCCCCGATAGCAGCCCTTGTCCAGATGGACGGCCGAGCCGATCCACCCCACCTCGTGCGCAATGGTGCGATGGTCGGTCTCGAAGCCGAGGCGGGGCAGCCTCGCCTCGACGCGCAGTGCCTCGTAGGCCCACAGCCCGGCCGCTTCGGCCCCCGCCGCCGACAGCATCGCCAGCGTCGCGCCTACGGTGCTGCGTGGCACGAGGATGTCGGCCGCGTCCGCGCCGGGACCGGGCATCCGCCGCACGAAGCCCCCGCCCGGCAGCGCGGCAGCCCGGCGAGGGCTGGGCACCGGGAGACCGGCAGCGGCGAGCACGGTGGCAATCGACGGACCGACAAGCGATACCACCGCCCAGTCGGTCGAGACGTCGGCGGGTTCGACCCGCTTGAGGAAGCGCATCTTCTGCAGGTAGCCCAGCACCTCGTCGCCACGGCCCGGCTCGGTGTCGATCCACACCGAGCCCCCGAGCTCGGTGACCTGCCAATGCTGTTCCACGTGACCGTGTGGCGACAGCACGAGCGACTCGGTGCAGTCGCCGTCGGTCAGGTCGCGGACATGCTGCGAGCAGATCGAGTGCAGCCAGCCGAGACGGTCCGCGCCGCCGACGACCAGCACGGCGCGGTGCGATCGATCGACTGTCCCGGCTGCGGTCGCCAGCCGGCGCTGCTCCCGCAACGGGTCGCCGTAGTGCCAGGCCACGCCGGCATCGACACCGTCGCCTTGAACTGCTCCGTAAAGATCACTGCTCACACAGACTCATCGCCCGTCCCGCTCGGTTTGTTCCGCCTCGGGTCGGCGGGGTCATGGCGTCCATGGTAGGTAGCCTGGCCGCGTGACGGTGCGGGTGCTGGCGATCCTGGGAATCGGGCTCGTGCCAGCCGACACGCCTGTCGTGCGCGCGGACGACCTCGGTCTCACCCGAGGCGACGGCTGTTTCGAGGGATGTCGGGTGCGCACCGGCTCCGATGGGGTCAGCAGCGTCGACAAGCTGGCGGCTCACCTCGATCGGATGGCCGCTTCGGCCGCGTCTGTGGGCATCGCCTTCGATCGGGTGGCCTGGTGCGAGCTCGTCGCGCAGGCCACCGCGGCGCTGACCGAGCCGGGCGAGTCGGCGATGAAACTGGTGCTGACGCGCGGGCCGGCCGGCTGCGCGACGCCGACCAGTCTGCTGACGATCAGCCCGCTCCCGCCGGAATACCCGCAGCAGCGCCGCGACGGCCTGCGCGTGATTACCCTCACCCGGGGCACCGCGCCGGACGCCTTCCTCGACGCGCCGTGGTTGCTCGGCGGCGTCAAGACGCTGTCATATGCGGTCAACATGGCCGCGCAGCGGGAAGCCGCCCGGCGCGGGGCCGACGACGCCATCCTGCTGACCGCGGCGGGCATGGTGCTCGAGTCGCCCACCGGTTCGGTGGTCTGGGCGGTCGGCCGAACGCTGCGCACCATCGCGCCCGGAGCATCGGGGATCCTGGCCGGGACCACCCAGCAGCTGCTGTTCGAGCGCGCCCGCGCGGCCGGCTGGACAACCGAGGTCGGCGCGGCCACCGTCGCGGACCTGCACGCCGCCGACGTCCTGTGGCTGGTGGGAAGCGTCCGCGGCCCAGTCGACGTGGTCCTGCTCGACGGCACCGCGCGCCGTCGTCACCCGTCGGTGGACGCCGAGATCCGTCGCCTGGCCGGCTTCTGAAGGACGCTGGAAAATGACCGTCCCGCGTACTCACGTCTATCGCCACTTCGACGGCAAGCAGGCCCTGGATCTGGCGGTCGCTGGTCGGTGACCACACCGGGCGAGACTTTGGCCTGGTACTCGATCGGAATGCGCAGCTGCCGGGCAGTAAGCTCGCCTGCGCCTGCGCCT
>JAYTRE010000307.1:0-5052 GCA_043746395.1 Pseudonocardiales bacterium | reverse complement strand
CTGCGGCGGGACGGCACCGCTGGTGGCCGCCAAGACCGGTTTGGGCTGCCGGGACTGCCTGATCGGGCCGGACCTCCCGCCACCGCCGGCCCCCTCCATCCGCGAGGCACCCGCGCCCAAGCCGACCGAAACGCCATCACCCAATCCGCCGACACCGCCGCCCCCGGCGCGAACGTCATCCCCTCGACCCACGCACGCTGCCGCGGCCACCACGGGGCCGGCCCGCACCCAGCAGGCGATCCAGAAGGCAGGACGCAAGCTCGCGGCGACGCTATGGGACCTCGCCGTCGCCGGTGACCGCCGCATCCACCGGCTCTACGCACCGCACTCACCCGCGATCACCATGCACGTCCTGTTCGGGACGGGTGCGCCAATGCGGGCCATCGGCATCGATGGCGGCGAGGTCCCGCTGGCGATGTCGTGGTCGCCCAGCCGAGCGGCCCGACCAGACAGCGACCTGCTGCTCGTCGACGGGCAGGTCCGCACGGCCAGCATGATGTATGGGCACCAGCTGTGTTGGCGCTTTACAGGGGGCACGGCGCTGATCGAGGAACTGACACCGTTCGACGGCGCGTTCTGGCCACGCCAACCCGAGCCGCGCTACTACCCGGGCGGACCGGCGGCTCGCCGGCTGTACGGACACATCGCGCCGCAGGCCGACCTCGATCCGGTAGCGAGCACCCTGTGGCGGCACTCGATGCTCCGCCACGGACTCCCGCTCACCCTGCGCGCCCTCGCCGCCTGGTGGCGTCTCGAAGAGCGGGAACGGCTACTCGCCGCGCACCCCGCACAGACGCTGGCAGCGGCCCTCGACCGGATCATCGCCTACCGCGCCGGCCTCAGCGCCCGCTACGAGGACGCCGCCACCGCCTACCAGGTACCGGTTGCCGCCGCTCGCGTGGCGGCGGGCGATCTGCAACGGCAGCTGCGGCTCTCAGCGAACCAGCCCTGGTAGCACGTTGCCCCACCCTGACCCCGCGATGACGTCGCTTCCGGACGACGAGGCGGTCACCAACCTGCGCGACACCCCCGACGCGCGGGCGTGGCGCTCACGCCGGGCCACGGCACCTCGTCCGCGGTAGCGTCGGGGAGATGACCGACAGCGATCGCCGACACGGCCGGCACGGCGACAGCAAGCCGCACGCACACCGCAGCCGGTCGGGTTTCACCGCCGCGCTCGCTACAGCCTGTGCCGTTGTGGTGATCACTGGGTGCAGCGCCAATGCGGGTATCGGCAGCCGAGACGTCGCTGCCGGACAGCTGCGATACGACATGCAGGCGCTCGCGGCGGCCGCGGCCGCTCACGACATCCCCGCAGCACAGGCGGCGCTCGCTACCTTGAGACGCGACGCGGCAGCCGTGCACACCACCCGGGCAATCGACGACGCGAGCTTGGCGCGCATCCTCGCCAGTGCGCAGACCGTGCAAGCCGATCTGAACGCGGTGTCCCTCTCGTACACGAGCACGCCATCGACCTCCCTAACCACCACGCCGGTAGCAACGCCGAAACCGACCCCGACCCCGCCGGGCTATGGACATGACGGAGGCGACTGACCATCGTCCCCGTGGGCGCTGGTCCCTCGTAGGCTCGGGTCCGGTCACCGCTTTGCGGGATAGGTGAAGCTGCGGGTGATCAGGTGATTCGGGTCGGTCAGCGTTTCGTGCACTGGTCGTCCACTGCGGTCCAGATCCAGCTCGGCGTAGATGTTCTGGTCCGGGAACGCGATCTGGATCGTGCTCGTACCGTCGGCGTGCAGGACCGAGTTGACTGCGCTCGCCCGGCCGTTGCTGTAGGGCTCGACTGCCAGGAACCCCGGGCCGGTGATCGGGATGGCGGTCACGAATCCCGGCCCGGTGACCGTGTTGCTCGTGACCCGCTCGTAGTCCATCATTGCGCCGGTGTGGCGCAGCACGTCGACCAGCCGGGTGAGCGCGGCCGGGTCCGGATGGGGCGGCCACGGCACGGACAAGGTGACCGTCCCGCCCGCCCAGCCACGCGAGTTGGCGCGCAACGTGAGCTGGTTGGTACCGGCCCGCCAGCGGGCAACGGCGACGTAGCAACCGGGGCCGCAGCCGCGCAGTGTGAGCGCGGTTACCGGGTTGCCCGGCGATTCGAGCGCTGCCGCGAGTTGGTAACGGGCACTGGCAGCCACGTCTGCCTCATCAGTTCCCGGGGCGAACAGCCGGATGACAGCCTGTCCGGCACTGGCCGCGAGGGTCACGCCGATCTGGCCGGTGCGGTTGCCGAGATAGACGACCGGACCTGCAACGGCGGGAGCGACGGGTAGTGCTGTGGTGATCGTGCGTGGCGGGGGCGTGGCAGTCAGGGTCGCCGAGGCAGCCAGGATCACGATCAGCAGCACGGCTTCGGCGCGGATCAGCCTGAGCTCGCTCGCGCCGCGCCGCAACTGGAGGTGGCTAATCAGCGCGAGGACCGCCACGATAGCGACGAGGCCGAGCTTGATCAGCAACGTCCACCCGTAGGTGGTGGTAGTCAGCGCAGCCAGCGGGACGACGATCAGCGAGGCGAGCGTCCCGGTCACCACCACGATGGCGAACGACCACGCTCCCAGACGTGCGTAGCCGACGATGACCGCGCGGGCGTTGCCGCCTGCGACCCGGGCGGCCCGGACGTGACGGACGACAGGGATCAGGGCGCCGACCCAGATCGCGGCCGCAGCAAGGTGAGCTGCGGTGACCGCGCTCCCCCACAGACCGGCGTAGGCGCTGGGATGGGCACGCGACGCCTCGGCCACAACGATCGCGACACCCGGCAACCAGGCCCACCCGCGCCAGCACAGCGACAGCAACAGTGCCACGGCAAACGCAGCGCTCTCGATGATCGCCGTGACCCCGGGCCGGCTCGACAGGGCCGCGACAGACGGGTGGGTGACTGCGGTAGCCAGGCTGCCGTTGCCGCAAATGAGACCGGTGAGTACCAGGCTGGCCAGCAGACCGCCGGCGGCAGCGGGCCGCGTCCAGGGCTGCGGATTTGTGGACGGTGGCGGTTTGAGTCGGCGGACCACGCGAGCCAGCGACGCCTCGCCGAGCAGCAGGGCCAGGGCGATGAATTGGATCCAGCGGGCCGCGGCAGTCGACCAGTCGGCCCCCGTCGTGGTGCCTGCCCCGGCGGACTGTCGCCCGGTAGCCGCCGTTCCCACGGCGAACTGGTAACTGCCGGCGACGGGATCACCATCTGCCGAGACGACCTGCCACGCGACGGTGTAGGTGCCCGGGCTCAGCGTCGAGTTCAGCACGGCAGTGAGCGTCGTGCCGCCCTGGCTGAGCGTCGGCTTCCGCACCCCGACCGGGGCGGAGCCTGGCGACTTCGTGACCGACAGGGCACCGGCAGGTACGGCGATGTGCTCATCGAACACGAGCACGATCGCGGTAGGTGAGCTCGCTACCGCCGTACCCGCCGCCGGCGAGGTGAACAGCAGGCTGGCGTGCGCAGCGGCCGGTGCGGCAAGGCCGAGCCCGGTGACCAGCAGCGCGGCAATACTCGCGGCGAAGGCAAGGACGCGGTGACCGCGGTGCCGCTCCGAGCGGGCCGTGGCCTGTGATCGGGGTGACCGCACCGTCAGATCGTTGCCCGGCTGGACTGGACCTGGTTCTCCACTGCCATTGCGCACTCCTCGTCACCGGCGACCTTCGTGCCGACCAGCTCGGCTACTAGCCGAAATAGTAACGATGCGAACTGCGCCTGTACCCCCAGGGTTCCAGATCAGCATGTCGTCGACGGGCGCGGGGCTACGTCGCGTACGGAGCGGAGATTGCCATCGACAGCGCGCCTCGAGCACTGCCCGCGGTCCCGGCTACCCGCCCGGGCCGGGCATCCGGCTCATCTCGCAGTACCGCCAGGTGCAGGCGCTGTAGCGCCCGACCCGGCAAGATCCCCAACTCCATCTCGAGCAGGCGGCGCACCGCGCCAAAGCTGCGCAGTGCCTCCGCCCGGCGGTCGGCGCGCCAGCGCGCCTCGATGACGATCTGCCAGGCGTCCTCGGCGAGTGGGTCGAGGTCGCAGGCCCACTGCCCGTAGCTTTCGGCCGCTTCCAGATCGCCACACCACAGCCCGAGCCGCCCGGCGGTGACCGCCGCTCGGCGTATCCGCTTGTCGTACCGCGAGCGTGCCTCGATAAGCCACGGGAGGGTGCGCTCGCCCTCAAGCACATTGCCACGCACCAGCGCCAACGCCTCGACGAGCAGCGGCAGAGCCTGCCCCGGACGAGCGTGATCGGCTCGGGTGACAAGCGCATCGAAGCGGTCGACGTCGACGCGCACCCGCCCCGCGTCAAGCAGGTAACCGCCTGAGCGGGTCACCACGACCGACGGCGCTGCGGTGCTGCCAGCGTGCAAGGCACGCCTGAGCAGCGAAACGTAGCCCTCCAGGGTGGACAACCAACTTGCGGGCGGATCGTCATGCCACAGCAGTTGGGCCAGCCGCTCCTTGCCGATCGGTAGCCCTCGATTCAGCGCCAGGAGCTGCAGTACCTGGCGGGGCTTCACGCCGTGGAAATCGGTGAGCACGATCTGCCGGTCCAGGTCACGAACACTCGCAGGTCCGAACAGGCAGATGTCGATCATGGTGTCCCCCCGTGCACGTGATCTGGGTGCTTGCCGCTCAGCCTCCGGCGGCAGCAATCGCTGCGGGAGCCGCACAGTGGGGGGTCGACACCCCCCAATTTTGGTCGGTACCCGCCCGGATATGTCCGGTGAGGACCGTGTTTGTCCGTGATCCGGCGCTGCTACCCCGAGAATTTCCCAAGATCGTCTTCGCAGGATCTGGCCATGGCCCGTGTTGCGCCGTCCCGTTCGATGGGGCGCCCCGCCTTGCTGCTGCTCATCGTGGCGCTCGTTGCCGCACTTGGCTGTTGGCAGATTGCCGTGATGAGCCGGCCAGTGAGCGACCCCGACGTACTGACCGTCCGGGGCGTCACCTACTCAGTCACCCATGTCGAACAGGTCGCCGGCCTGTCCGACGAGGACCTGTCAGGCATGAGCCACGGCATCCAGGGGCTGGTATCCGACGACAAGGCACTGATCCGGATCAGC
>JAYTRE010000306.1:0-2670 GCA_043746395.1 Pseudonocardiales bacterium | reverse complement strand
AGCTGGGCCTCCTGGCCGATGTCACGGCTGAGTCCGACAGCTCCGGCCTTGCGCTGCTGCCGCCGCGCAGACGGCCCGGTCGCAAGGCGGCACGCGGCTAGACCGATCCGTCGACCCGCTCGACGAGCTCGAGCAGCTCGGCAGCGAGTATCGGCGTCGGCGTCGGCGTCGGCGTCGGCGTCGGCGTCGGCGTCGCGACACTCGCTGGCGGCCAACGGTTCGAGGTCGCCAAACCCCATTTGGCCGCCGTACAATTGCCGTACACTAGGCGCGGGCGAGGAAAGGACGAATCATGGCAGTGACCAAGACGCGACGCCTCGAGCTTCGCACCGATGAGGACACCGAGCAGCTCGTCGCCGACGCGGCGGCGATACTGCACGTGTCCAAGACCGCGTTCGTCGAGGACGCTGTTCGTGCCGCTGCTCGCCGGGTGATCGCGCGCTCGGATGTCACCCTGATGGACCCGGCAGTGTTCGACACGATGATGAGCGCGCTGGACCGCCCCGACGCGTCCGCAGGGCTGGCCGACTTGGCCAAGTTGCCGAAGCTGATCGATCGGTGAGCTCTGCGAGCTATCGCGTCGTCAAGCTGGCCCCCGGGTTCGACCTGGGGGCCTTTGACTGCGGCGAACCGTCCTACAACGAGTGGCTGACTGACGACGCGACGCGCGCAGTCGAATCGGGCTCCGCCGCGGCGCACTTGCTTGTGCAGACGCCCACGGGCGGCAGCGACGAACAGGCCGGCGAGCGCGTCGTGGGGTACTTCGCGATCTGCCCCACCCTGATCGTCCGCGATGACGCTCCGAAACAGCTCCGACACGGCTTGCTGCGCTCGGCACCCGGCTGGCTGCTCGCAAAGCTCGCCCTAGATCAGTCCCTTCGCGGCGATCCTCGACGCCAGTGGGGACGACAGCTCCTCCGCGAAGCACTGCTGACCATCCTCGCCGCAGCCGAGCTTGGCGGCGGACAGGTCATCGTCGTCGACCCCGACAACGCCGGACTCGTCGACTGGTACGCCGCCAATGGATTCCTCAGCACCGGCGGACCCGACCTACGGATGTATATGAAGGTCGCCACCGCCCGCGCCCACCTGCAATGAGAGCGCCGATCTGGCGCAGCGCGGCTACCCTTAGGGCGTGAGCCAGGCGCTGCTCGAGCCCCCCTCGTTGCCGCCTTTGGATGAGGACACCGCGCGGCCAATGCCGACGCACTGCACCGCATCGGCGCCGAATAGGGCATCAGCAACCTTTCTTTCGCCTCAGCCGGACGGATCCTCGCCACCTCCACGAGGATCGGGGGCTCGCCGACATGGGATTGTTCCAGCGCGACATCGAAGATCTGCTGGGCGCCCACGCCGACTTCTTCACCGACGCGCTGCTGGGCAAGCCCGGTGTCAGCGCAGATCTGCTCGCCGCCCGAGCCTTGTAAGCCCGCAACCTGCAGTTCGACCCGATCACGCCGCCGCAGCCTTCGACCAGAGGTCAAGATAGGCGTCCTCGCCGAGGACGCCCACCGACGGGCGGGCGACAGCTGAGGCGAGCAGCCCGGCGTCGCGGACGAGCCAGCCCGCGCGCTCGACTTGCCGGAGGACGTCCTCGAAGCTCAGGTAGCGGGTCACTACTACTTCGCGAGGAGTCAGTGCATCCTCGTCGTCCAATCAACCCGATCGACGTGGGAGGCGGATCAACGCAGGGTGGCAGGCGACGTCACTCCTCCCCTGCGTCCTCCGCGTCGACAACCGTCCCGGTGACGCACCGAGCTAAGCGCACTCGCTTCGCTGTGTGAGCGGGCGAGCGGGACGGCCGGCCGGCCGTGAATGGTCGTCTTGCGCGTTCGGGCACAGTGGGGTGATGACGGGCGCATTCGACGAGCTTGTTGCGCAGGCTGCGGCCGCTGACGTGTCCGGGTGGGACTTTTGCTTGGCTGGAGGGGCGGGCGACCGAGCAGCGCCCGTCGTGGGGCTATCAGCGCCTGCTCGCGAAGCGGCTTGCTGGCGTGCAGGCGTGCAGGCGGCGCTGGATCTGCAGACCGGCGGAGGGGAGGTGCTCGCCGGTGTGCCTGCGTTTCCGCCGACGATGGCCGCGACCGAAGCGTGGCCACCGAACCTGGTCGCAGCGACCCGGCGGCTGCACCCCCTCGGCGTCGTCGTCGTGGCCCAGCCCAGCCAACCACCGCTGCCGTTCGCCGACGCCGCCTTCGACCTGGTCACCAGCCGCCACCCGGCAGTGATCTGGTGGTCGGAGATCGCCCGGGTGCTTCGACCCGGCGGCCACTACTTCGCCCAGCATGTCGGGCCGGAGTCGATGCTCGAACTCTACGAATGGTTCCTGGGTCCTCAACCCGACCAGCGCCATCCGCGCCACCCCGACCATGAGACTGCGCTCGCCCGCGCTGCCGGACTCACCGTGACCCAGGCGCGGATGCAGCGGCTGCCGGTGAGCTTCTTCGATATCGGGGCCGTCGTCTACTTCCTGCGCAAGGTGGTGTGGACGGTGCCGGACTTCAGTATCGAGCGCTACCGCGAGCGACTGCTCGAGCTGCACCGGGTTGTCGAGCGCGAGGGTGCGTTCACGACGCACTCGTGCCGAGTCCTGATCGAGGCGAGAATGCCGGCCTGAGCAGCTACCAGTTCGTCCGGCCTGACACGAAGGCGGACGACGGCAGCAGGGTT
>JAYTRE010000305.1:0-47396 GCA_043746395.1 Pseudonocardiales bacterium | reverse complement strand
ACCAGGTCAGCGGCGCCGGGGTAGTCGCCGCCGAGCAGGGGCAGACCGAGGTCCGCCTGGTACTGCCGCGCGCCCGCCCCGGCCATGCCGCGGACCCCGGCCGTCGGCACTTGGTCCGGGCGTGACACGTGCGGTCCGTCGACCCGACTGCGTGCGGGGTCGTAGCGGGCCCAGTAGACCTCCTTGCGACGGGCGTCGGTGACGACGAGGAGCTCGCCGCCGGCCCGCGCCGACGGGGCGATCGCGTCGAGCGAGCAGACGCCGTAGGCCGGGATGGAGAGGGCGTCGGCCAGCACCGCCGCGGTGACGAGCCCGACGCGCAGTCCCGTGAACGGCCCGGGTCCCACGCCGGCGACCACGGCGGACAGCGCGGCAGGGGCCTGCCCCACCTCAGCCAGGCAGGCGGAGATGGAGGGCGTGAGCAGCTCGCCGTGTCCGCGTGGGCTGACGGTGGTGCGCTCGGCCCGCACGATCACGTCGTCAGCCGACACGTCGACGACGGCCGCGATCACGGCGGCCGATGAGGTGTCGATGGCGAGGACGAGCACGGTTGCGGCAGCCTATGCGCCCAGCGGCGCGATCCGCGTCGCCCAGTCCCCGCCGTGCGGCAGGAGCCGGGCCGTGCGCTCCTCCGAGTCGGGGACGCGCGCGATGGCGATCTCCAGGCGCGTGTCGGCGAGCTGCTCTGCGACACCCGCACCCCACTCGACCGCGGTGACGACGGCCTCGGTGTCCACGTCGAGGTCCAGATCGTCGACCTCGGCCACCGACGCCAGCCGGTAGGCGTCGACGTGCACGAGCGGCACCGCGCCGGGGTGCACGCGGGCGATCACGAACGTCGGCGACACCACCTGACCCTGCACCCCAAGCCCGGCGCCGATGCCCTGCACCAGCGCGGTCTTCCCGGCGCCCAACGGTCCGGTGAGGATGATCAGGTCACCCGGCCGCAGGACGGCGGCGAGGCGGGCCCCGAACGCCCGGGTGTCCGCGGCGGTCGGCAGCACGACGACCGGCCCGGACAGGGCCGTGCGCTGCTCGGCCGTCAACGGGATGCCCGGCCCGGCCGGGCGGCCGGGGCCCAGCCGCGGACCGCTCACGCTCGACACGGCCTGACGCCAGGCTGGGCCGCGATCATGCCGGGCCGTCCGAGTAGCTGCGTGTCACCCGCGGCCCGAGCCGGGTGATGATCTCGTAGTGGATCGTGGCGGTGGCCTCGGCCCAGTCCTGAGCGAGCGGCTCGCCGTCGCGGCCCGACCCGAACAGCACCACGGTGTCGCCGGCCACGACCGGCAGGTCGCCGACGTCGACCACGAACTGATCCATGCACACGCGGCCACTGATCGTGAACCGGGTGCCGCGGATCGACACCGGGCCCACGTTCGTCGCCGCCCGCGGTACCCCGTCGGCATACCCGAGCGGCACCAGCGCCAGCGTCGTCTCCCGCGCGGTCGTGTAGGCGTGGCCGTAGGAGACGCCCTGCCCGGCCGGGACGCGCTTGACCAGCGCCACGTCGGCCCGGACCGTCATCGCCGGGACCAACCCGAAGTCGCCGCGCGCGGGCACGGGCGACAGGCCGTAGACGGCCACCCCGGGCCGCACCAGGTCGAAGTGCGCCTCGGGCAGCGTGACGGTGGCCGCGGAGTTGGCCAGGTGCCGAACCTGCGGCTCGAGCCCGGCCCGCTGCGCGACGTCCAACCCGTGCCGGAACGCGGCCACCTGGCGGCCCGTGGTCGGGTGGCCCGGCTCGTCGGCGTAGACAAAGTGGCTCCAGATCCCGATGACCTGGACCTCGCCGGAGGACTGCAGCCGCGCCGCGGCGGCGACCAGTTCGGGCCAGTCGTCGCCGTAGCTGCCGTTGCGCGCCAACCCGGTGTCGATCTTGAGATGGATGCGCGCAGGGATGCCGAGCTCGCGGGCAGCGCGCGCCACGGCGTCGAGCTGCCATCCGGAGGACACCGACAGGTCGACGTCGGCACCGAGCGCGGAGCGGACCGCGTCCTGCTCCCCGGGCGTCCACAGCCACGCCAGCAGCGGCGCCGCGATGCCCGCCGCGCGCAGCGTCAGCGCCTCGTCGACGATCGCGGTACCTAGCCACGTGGCTCCCCCTGCCACGGCGGCCCGGGCCGAGGGCAGCAGCCCGTGGCCGTACCCGTCGGCCTTCACCACCGCCATCACCTCAGCGGGAGTGCTCGCCTTCAGCGTCGCCACGTTGTGGCGGATCGCGGCGAGATCGACGACAGCTTCGGTGCGCGGCACGTCGCCAGTCTCTCAAACCCCGCCGATCGCCCCGAGAACCACGGCGCGCTCAGCCGACAGTGATCGCGTGCCAGCTCGCGCGCAGGGCACCCAGGACGTCCTGGGCGGTGGGTGGTCCCGCCGCGGCAGCGCGTTGCCCGGCGACGCCGTGCACGTAGCTGGCGGTAGCTGCGGCGAGCGGTGCGGCCAGGCCGCTGGCGAGAAGCGAGCCGAGCAGCCCGCTCAGCACGTCGCCGCTGCCCGCCGTGGCAAGCCATGGGGTGCCGGTCGGGTTGACGAACGCCGAGCCGTCGACGTCGGCGATCACGGTCGCGTTGCCCTTGAGAAGGATGGTCACACCGAGCTCGGCGGCCGCCGCCCGCACCGCGGCGAGCCGATCGCTGCCGGGCTCGCCGGCGATCCGCGCGAACTCCCGGTCATGGGGGGTGAGGACGGTCGGCGCCGTGCGGCCGCGCAGCAGCCCGGGTGAGCGCGCCACCAGCGTGATCGCGTCGGCGTCGACGACTACTGGCACGTCGCTGCGCAGCACGTCGGCCAGCAGGCTAGTCGCCGCGCCGTCGGTGCCCAGGCCGGGGCCGATCACCCAGGCCTGCACCCGGACGTCGTGCGGGCGGGTGTCGGCGTGGGCAACCACCTCCGGGTACCGCGCGCACACCGGGTCCGGAGCGAGGCCGAGGTAGCGCACCATCCCGGCACCGCCGTGCAGGGCGGCGCCGGTGGCCAGCACGCCAGCTCCGGGATACTCCGGGGAACCGGCGACCACGCCGACGAGGCCGCGGGTGTACTTGTCGTCGCTGGCGTCGGGTTGGGGGAGCAGCGAGGCGACATCGGTGGCTTCGAGCACGCTGGTACGCGCCGGCGGCAGGTGGGCGCCCAAGCCGAGGTCGACGAGCCGCACCTCACCGGCCAGGTCGGCACCGGCACCCACCACGACACCGGGCTTGAGGGCGCCGAAGGTGACCGTGACGTCGGCGCGGATCGCGCTCGCGCCGGCCGCCCCGGTGTCGGCATCCACGCCGGACGGGATGTCGACGGCCACCGTCACGGCAGCACCGGTCGCAGCGGCAAGCCCGGCCAGCTCCGCGAGCTCGGCGGCCCTGCCGTGCAGGCCGGCACGCCCGCCGATGCCGACGATGCCGTCGACGATCAGGTCGGCGCCGGAGACCGAGGCCGCAACCGCGCTGCCGATGCAGCCACCGCTTCGGCGAAATGCCGCCAGGGCGGCGGCGTGGGCGCGCTGGGGGTCGAGCAGCAGCGCGGTGACCTGCGCGCCCCGCCGGGCAAGCTCGGCGCCGGCGAACAGGGCGTCACCGCCGTTGTTGCCGGCGCCGACGAGCAGCACCACGCGTGCCCCGTACGAGCGGCCGAGCAGTTGCGCGCAGTGTCCGGATAGCGCCTGGGCGGCCTGTTGCATGAGCTGCCCGTCGGGTTGGCGCGCCATGAGCGCCGCCTCCGCGGCCCGCACCTGCGCGACCGAGTAGACCCCCTGCACGCTCAGTCTCCTTCGGCAATGACGGTCGCGGCGGCGACCCCGCCGTCGTGGGAAAGCGAGACGTGCCAGTGCCGGACCCCGAGGCGGGCGGCGCGGGCGGCGACGGTGCCCGAGACGGACAGCGAAGGGCGTCCGGTGCGGTCGGTGTGCACCTCGGCGTCGGTCCACCGCATGCCGCCGCCGGCACCGAGGGCCTTGGCCAGCGCTTCCTTGGCGGCAAAGCGCGCGGCGAGCGACTCCGCCGAACGCGGCGCGCCGGACTCGGTGAGCCGCTCCGCCGGGGTGAACAGGCGCTCGGCCAGCGACGGCGTGCGCTGGAGGGCTTCGGCGAAGCGGGCGATCGGCACCACGTCGATCCCGACCCCGACGATCATGCGGTGCTGGTCACGCGGTCGGCGAGGCGCCCGCACCGGGCGCGGGCGCGTAGTCGGACAGATGCCCGGGGAAGGCGGAGACGTCGGGGTTCAGGTAGGCCGCCGCGTTGTTCACCGCGGTCGCCACCTCGCCGAAGCCCGTGGCGATGAGCTTGACCTTGCCTTGGTAGTCGACGATGTCGCCGGCGGCATAGACGCCGGCCACCGTCGTGCGTCCCATCGAGTCCACCACGATGCTGCGCTTGCTGATCTCGATCCCCCACTCGAGCAGCGGTCCGAGGTTCGCGGTGAAGCCGAGCGCGGCGACGAGCTTCTCGCAGGGCAGCGTGCGCACTGCGCCGGCCACGTCGACGTCCACCTCGCTGACCGCCGGATCGCCGCGCACACCGCACACCTGCGCGTCGGTCAGCATCGTGACCGTCGAGGCCTTCAACAGCTCGACGGAGTGCGGGTGGGCGCGGAACTGTGCGCGGCGATGGATGATCGTCACCGACTTCGCGATCGGCTCAAGCATCAGCGCCCAGTCCAGGGCGGAGTCCCCACCGCCGACGACCACCACGTGCTGACCCTCGTACTTCGACGGGTCGGGGACGAAGTGCACCAGCCCGCGGCCGAGGTACTCGCCGCCGGTGGGCAGCGGGCGCGGGGTGAAGGTGCCGATGCCGCCTGTGATCACTATGGCGCGGCACTCGATGCGCAGGCCCGCCGAGGTCGTGACGGCAAACGGGCTGGGGTCGCCGTCGCCACGCTCGAGGCCGACCGCCTGGTGCCCGAGCAGGTACTGCGGATGGTGTGGCGCGGCCTGGGCGACGAGTTGCTCGACGAGTTCTCGGCCACGAATCGCAGGGAAGCCGGCGACGTCGAAGATCGCCTTCTCCGGGTACATCGCCGTGATCTGGCCGCCTGGCTCCTCGAGGGAGTCGAGGATCGCCGTGGACAGGGTCCGCACCCCGGCGTAGTAGGCACCGAACAGGCCCACCGGTCCGGCACCGACGATCAGCAGGTCGACCGAGGTGGGGGCAGCGGCGTCGGTCACAGCCCGTGAGCCTACCCACCGGGCCGCGCCGCCGCGCCCCTCGCGCCGCGTGGGATGCGGCTACTCGACGGTGACGGACTTCGCGAGGTTGCGGGGTTTGTCGATGTCGAAGCCGCGGGCGCGAGCGATCTCCGCGGCGAGGATCTGCAGCGGCACCGTGGTGACGAACGGGGCCAGCAGGGTAGGCACGGCGGGCACTTCGATGAGGTCGGTGGCGTGTTCGCGCGCCGCCGCATCGCCCACCTCGGCGACGACAATCGTGCGCGCACCGCGGGCCCTGACCTCGGCGATGTTGCTGAGCATTTTCTGGTGCAGGACGGGGCGCCCTGTCGGCGACGGCATCACAACGACGACCGGCATGCCCTCCTCGATGAGCGCGATTGGCCCGTGCTTCAGCTCGCCGGCAGGAAAGCCCTCGGCGTGCATGTAGGCCAGCTCCTTGAGCTTGAGCGCGCCCTCCAGCGCGACGGGGTATCCGACGTGCCGCCCCACGAACAGCACTGCTCTGGCGGACGCGATCTCGCGAGCCAGCGCGCCTACCTGGTCCGCGACGAGCAGCGCTGCCTCGATCTGCGAGGGCATCGCCACCATGGCCTCGTACTCGCGCACGATCTCGTCGCGGTACTTGGTGCCGCGGGCCTGGGCGAGCGCGAGCCCGACCAGCTCCGCGGCCGCCACCTGGGCCAGGAAGGTCTTGGTGGCAGCCACGCCGATCTCCGGGCCGGCGTGCGTGTAGAGCACGGCGTCGGATTCGCGCGGGATCTGCGCGCCGTTCGTGTTGCAGATCGCCAGTACTCGGGCCTGCTGCTGGCGCGCGTGGCGCACGGCCTCCAGCGTGTCGGCAGTCTCCCCGGATTGGCTGATCGCGACGACGAGCGTCTGCCGGTCGAGCACCGGATCGCGATAGCGGAACTCCGAGGCAATCTCCACCTCTACCGGGATCCGGGTCCAGTGTTCGATGGCCTGCTTGGCGATGAGGCCGGCGTGGTAGGCCGAACCGCAGGCCACGACGAAGACCTTGTCGACATCGCGCAGTTCCTGGCGGTCCAGGCGCTCTTCGTCCAGGCGCACCTCGCCGTCGACGAAGTGCCCGAGCAGCGTGTCTGCAACCGCGGCGGGCTGTTCCTCGATCTCCTTTAGCATGAAGTACTCGTAGCCGCCCTTCTCGGCGGCAGCGAGGTCCCAGTCGATGCGGAACGGCCGGCCGGCGACGGGCGAGCCGTCGAAACCGGTGATCGTGTAGCTGTCCCGCCGGATCTCGACGACCTGGTCCTGGCCCAGCTCGATCGCGTCCCGGGTGAACTCGATGAACGCGGCTACGTCGCTGCCCACGAACATCTCCCCGTCGCCCACGCCGACGACTAGTGGTGAGCTGCGCCGCGCGGCGACCAGGACGTCAGGCTGGTCGGCGTCGAGCAGGACCAGCGTGAACGCGCCCTGCAGGCGGCGGCACACGGCGCGCACCGCATCGGCCAGCGAAGTGCCATCAGCCGCCAGCTCGGCGGCGACCAGGTGCGCCACCGTCTCGGTGTCGGTCTCGCTGACGAACTCCACGCCCGCGCCTTCGAGCTCGGCGCGCAGCGCCGCAAAGTTCTCGATGATCCCGTTGTGCACGACGGCGACCCGGCCGGAGGCGCTGGCGTGCGGGTGCGCATTGCGGTCGGTCGGCGCCCCGTGGGTGGCCCAGCGGGTGTGCCCCATGCCGGCGGTGCCGGTGATGGTGCGGGTGGCCAGTTCCTTGTCCAGGTTCTCGATCCGGCCGGCTCGCTTGGCGATCTGCAGCTCGCCGCCGTCGAGGATCGCGACGCCGGCCGAGTCGTAGCCGCGGTATTCGAGCCGGCGCAAACCCTCGACCACCACGTCGAGGGCATCGCGGCCTCCGACGTATCCGACGATTCCGCACATGGCGATCAGGGTACCGGGACGGGCCGCCGCGCCCTGGGGGTTACGTCAGGGCGTCGGCGTTGCCGACGGAGTGGGTGAGGCGGATCCGGTGGGCGCCGCTGACGGCGACGCCGAGCTGGTCGGCGACACGGACGGGCCGACCGTCGGCGTGGCCGTAGCGGTGGGCGTGGCCGTGGCGGTGACGGCCGGGGCGGTCTCGATGACCGTGGGCGTGGTGACCACGACCTTCGGCACGACCGTCCGGGTCACCGTCGGCACTGGGATCACCGGGTGCGGGCCCGGGTTCCCGAGCAGGGTGGTGCCCTGGGCCTGACGTCCTCGCAGGACATCGCTCAACGGCCGTCCGGCGGCGAGTTCGACAGTGGTGACCAGGGCGAGCAGCGCCACGAAGACCGCTGCGGTGGCCAGGGCGAGGCGGTACCAGCCGGGTGGCCCGGGCCGTCGGGGGGCGGGCGACTGAACTCCCGGCGGGCTGGCGGGGCCCGCAGCGGGGCCCGGGCTGCCGGGTCGCGGGCCGGCGGCTGCGGCCCGCCGGGCGCCGATCGGCACGGCGGTGCGCACTCGTTGGCCGGTGCGGTGGATGGAGTGGCTGTACACGGCGTTGCCGGTCACGGTCACGACACTGGCGATGGCTGCGCCAATCACGGTGCCGCTGACGCCGAGGTAGGACGCCGCGATCGTGGCGGTCACGGCGGCCAGTGCGCTGGCGATCAGTTGGGTGGCCGACAGTTGCAGGCGCACCCGGTGGGCAGGGTCGTGCTCAGGACGGGGTTTCGGGCTGCGAGACGATGTCATGACTACCGACCATTGTCGCGGTGCCGGCTGGGCGAACCCAGCTCGGCTAACACCTCTCACAGGCCCACGTGCCGAGCGTGACACCCGTCTCGGCGGGCTCGACATCCAGACGACGGACGTCCGCGAGACGATCGCCCGCCTGAGCTACCGGCGGTGCGCTCGCGCGGGGTACGGTCCGGCTCTGCGCGGTACCGGAGGTCACCATGACGGATGTATTCGACTATGTGATCGTCGGGGCCGGCTCGGCCGGCTGCGTGCTGGCCAATCGGCTCAGTTCCGATCCGGGAGTCACGGTCGCGCTTGTCGAGGCGGGACCGCGCGATCGCAAGTTGGAGATCAAGCTCCCGGCGGCGTTCCCGAAGCTGTTCCACACCAAGTACGACTGGGATCTGTCGACGACCGCGCAGCCCGAGCTGAAGGCGCGCGAACTGTTCTGGCCGCGCGGCAAGACGCTGGGCGGGTCTTCCTCACTCAACGCGCAGATGTGGGTGCGCGGGGCCCGGGCGGACTACGACGGCTGGGGCGAGGCGGTTCCCGGTTGGTCGTTCGCCGACGTGCTGCCCTACTTCCGGCGTTCCGAAAACCGGATCGGCAGCAATGCCGGGAACGTCTATGGCGTTGGCGGCCCGCTATACATCGAGGAGTTGCGCGACCCGAACCCGCTGCGGGCGGCCTTCTTCGAGGCCTGCGGGCAGGAGGGTCTGACCCGGCTTGGGGAGCTCAACGATCCCGACATCGACGGATACGCTCCCACGCCGGTGACCCAGCGCAGGGGCCGGCGCTGGAGTGCCGCCGACGGCTACCTGCGCCCGGCACTCAAGCGCGCGAACCTGACGCTGCACGTGAACGCGATGACTCACCGGATCGTGCTCGACGACGGGCGAGCGACGGGAGTTGACGTGCGGCTGGCCAACGGCAGTCGGCTCACCCTGGCCGCCCGGCGCGAGGTGATCCTCAGCGCGGGTGCTGTGCACTCACCGCACCTGCTGCAGCTCTCCGGGATCGGCGATCCCGAGATGTTGCGCAGTGCCGGGATTCAGACCCAGGTCGCCAACACCGGGGTTGGCAAGCGGCTGCAGGATCACCTCTCCGTTCCTGTGATCATGTTTACCCGGGATGCAGTCACCCTCGTGGACGCCGACAAGCCGGTGCAGCTGCTGAAGTTCCTCACCCGGCGGCGCGGCATGCTCACGTCCAACGTTGGGGAGGGGGTCGCTTTCGGGCGCTCCGACCCGGGCCTGGAGCACCCGGATCTCGAGTACATCTTCGCCCCGGGGCCGTTCATCAAGCACGGCGAGGTCGAGCCGCCCGGGCACGGGATCACGATCGGAGTGGTGCTGCTGCAGCCGGACAGCACGGGCACGATCACCGCCCGTTCGCCGGATGCGTCGGTGGCGCCGGTGATCGACGCCGGCTACCTGCACGAGCCCGCAGACCTACGGCGGCTGGTCGCCGGGGTCGAGCAGGCCCAGCGGATGTTCGCGACGAGCGCGCTGCGTGGCCTGGTGACGGAGCAAATGATGCCGGCGACGGGCGAAGCCGACCTGGCCGAATACATCCGGGCCAACGCCGAGACGCTCTACCACCCCACCGGCACCTGCCGGATGGGCACCGACGAGGCATCGGTGGTGGACGAGCAGCTGCGGGTGCGTGGCGTTGCCGGCCTGCGCGTCGTCGATGCCTCGGTGATGCCGCAGATCATCCGTGGCCACACCCACGCACCCACGGTGATGATCGCCGAGAAGGCTTCGGATCTGCTGCGTCGCTGACGCTCTAGTTTCACGCCGCTATCGAAACTTTGCGCCCCCTCGGCCGAAGGGAGGTGCACCAATGGTCCGAGGTCATGCTGTACCTCTCGGCCTGATCACGGTCCTCACCCGGCTTGTGGGGGCGGGCTGCACCGCCGGATCACCGAAGCAGCGGGCGTCCGCACCCGCGACGAGGACACCAGGTAGCTCCGCAGCATCAACGTCAGCAACCTCGACCGGCGCGACGACGGGCGGATCGCTGCCCGCCGGTCTCGAGCGCCCGCTTCACCTTCCGGTGCTGCGGCCGGGTGAGGCGTGTCCCACTTCGTCCGGTCAGCCGATACGGACCAGTGCATTCAGCGCGTCGCACTGGGACAGGGACCGGTACGATCAAGCATCGCGGCGCCAGGCGATCTGATGCACCGAATCGCCGATCTCCTCACCCACTCCTCCGCGCCTCCATGCCTCGGGTTCAAGACCCTCTGGTTCAGTGTTCCCGCCTATCAGGGTCCGTTTGTCATCCGCATCCAGCGTCTGGACGGCGCAGGCCCGGTCGGGCTGGGTGAGGTCCCACGACCGGCCCGCTCATGGTGGCAGCCGGGCCGCAGAACGGCGTCGACGGCTGTGGGGAGCCCACTGGAGGGACCTGGGTCAGTCCCCAGGCTGCTACGCGTGGCAAGTCGATGGCCTGACGTTCCGCAACGACCGTCTTCGCGACCGTGGCCGGTGCGCGGCTGCTACCTGCGGCGGCGGAACTCGGTGGGCTGGCAACACGTAGCCAGTCGCAGCACGTAGCCAGTCGCAGCACGTATGCCGTCGGGCACCCACCCGCGCCTGCATCGTGGCAAGCAGACCAGGGAGACGGGGGCTGGCGAACTGCGCGCACGAAATTCCTCAGCTTTCCAGATCCAGGGCCGATGAAGGGTGGTGAAGTCGCAGAGTGGATGCGACCACGAGCCGGAGATCGATCGCCATGCGCTGTCAGAAGTGGCTACATTCTCGCCGAACCATGGGGGATTCGCGACTGTGCGACCCTAGGGCCCCGAAGCGACCCGCGGTGCGCTTCGCGATTGTGCTGGCGGTGCTGGTCACAACCTTCAGCGGTGCCACGCCGCCGGCTTCCGCGGCGGTTGCTTCGCACAAGTTTGCCCACTCTGACCGGCGCGCTCGCGATCTGCAGCGTGTCCTGCGCGACCAGCAGCGGCGCGCCCTGCGCAACCAGTTGCGCTCCCTGCGCGATCGGCAGCGCGCTGTGCAAGACCAGCAGCGCGACCTGCTGGAACGGCGGAAGGATCTGCTCGAACGGCGGAAGGATCTGCTCGAACGGCGGAAGGATCTGCTCGAACGGCGCGCGAAAAGGCACACTTCCAGCCCGCCGCCACGGAAGTCACCGAGATCGCCGACGCCACCCGGCGGAAACACTGCGACGATGAACTCCGCATGGATCCGGACGTTGCTCGGGACGTCGTTCTCCGCGCACACCTTCTGTACCTTCAAGAACCAGAACGTCTCGGTAAACGCTGGCTTCGTGTCGGTGAGCTACCCGCGCGGCTCCTCAGCGCCGTCTGCGGGCGCGCCATACGGCGGCGCCCAAGTGTGCGCTCCCTTCGCGTCCGGGCCGAGGACTGATGCCACCCTGACCTACGAGGTCCGGATTCCCGTCGGCTTCCAGTTCGTGCGGGGCGGCAAGATGCCCGGTCTTTACGGTGGGACTGAGCCCTTCTCGGGCGGCCGGCACAATTCGGCAGGATGGTCGGCGCGCCTCATGTGGCGAAGCGGTGGCCGTGGTGAAATTTATGGTTACATCTCTACCTCGTCTGGCTACGGAGACTCGTGGGGGCGTGGCAACTTCGTGTGGAAAGCCGATGGGCGGTGGCACACCGTGACCGAGCACGTGCACCTGAATAGCCCGGGCCACAGCGATGGATGGATCAGCCTCGCCTATGACGGTTCCACCGTGATTGACCAGACGGGTCTGGCCATCACGACTGCCGGCGTCCCGATCAACGGGCTGTTCTTCTCGACGTTTTTCGGCGGTCACGGCCCCTCGTGGGCGTCGCCGGTCGACCAGCATATGGACTTCACCGGCTTCCGGGTCAGCTGAGCGATGGGCGGCGGCGCGGATATCAGCGGCGACTCGGTGTCCGCGGTGACGAGCTGGGTCAGGCCCGCTGGGCTGACCCAGTCGGGTGGTCGCCAACTCGACTCCCCCTACACCGCCTCCGCCCGACTCGTCGCGGACCTGTCCGACCTGGGTCGGCAGTTCATTCACATCGAGGCACGCGGCGACTCTGAGGACGTGTACCTGACACCGGAACTCGCCCTGACCTTTGCGCATGAGCTGGAACGGCTCGCGGCGTACGCCCTGCGCTGCAACCGGCGAGCCGACCTTGACGGCCGCCGCCGTGCGAATCAGCGGTTCTGAATCACCGTGCGGTCGAGTACGAGGTCCACATTGCGAACCAATCTCTGATAATGCCCTGCTGTGCCGCGGCGAGGGTGAGCGTCCCACGGCAGACCAGGACCCGCAGCTGGTGATTGATCTGCTCCTTCTCATGGAAGCCGTTGCCCTTAACGGCCGCTGGCCAGAGGTTGCTCAGCGATGTTCCGCCTCCGATATCGATCGGCACCAGGTAGTCCATCGAATAATGCCGTTGCTGGCTCACGGGGATGCTGTAGCGGGCGAAGACCGCCTGTTGCTCCGGGTACGGGATGTTCATCTTGGTGCGTAACGGTGAGGAGCAGACCGCGTGCGTGTCGGTCTGGCTGATCTGCCCTGGTGTCAGCTTGGGGTTGGGTCGCGAGATGGCGCCCTTGGCCACCTGGATCCCGGCACCCGACAACGGATCCGTCGCGGACAACCCCTTGCTCAAGACGGTCGCACCTGCCGCGGAACTCGTCGGGAAGTAAGGGGCGGAGGGATCTGCGGGCCGCGTGCCGCATCCAGCGCTCAGAAAGGCGATCAGGCCCAGCGATGCGGCGATCGCGATCCGCTGCGGTCGCTCCTGCGGGCGCGGCCGGCCCCAGCTCACGGCCGTCCCAGCTGCCGCACGTGCCAGCCCGCAGACCGCCAGGCTACCGCGTCGAGTGCGTTACGGGCGTCCACGAGTTGCGGCTGGTTAACCACGCCGGCCAGCTGAACAGGGTCGAGTGTGCGGTACTCCGCCCACTCGGTGAGGTGCAGCACCACATCAGCGCCTCTCAGCGCGTCGACGATGCTCGTCGAGTACGTCAGTTCCGGGTGCGCCCGTGCAGCGCTTTCGGTGGCCACCGGGTCGTGCACCCGAAGCTCGGCTCCTGCGGCCTCGATCCGCCGGGCGACATCCAGCGCCGGGGAATCCCGGACATCGTCACTGTCCGGTTTGAACGCGCAGCCGAGCACGGCGACGCGGCGCCCGGTGAATTCCCCGCCGCAGGCCTGGCGCGCCGCCTCGACAGTGCGGTCCCGGCACCGCAAATTGATCGCGTCGACCTGCTCGAGGAGCTTGAGAGACTCCCCAATGCCGAGCTCTTCGGCGCGGGCCCGGAACGCCCGGATATCCTTGGGCAGGCAACCGCCGCCGAAGCCGAGGCCGGCGGACAGGAAGCGCCGCCCGATGCGTTCGTCGTGGCCGAGGGCATCGCTGAGCGTGTTTACATCCGCCCCCACGGCCTCGCAAATCTCGGCCATGGCGTTGATGAAGGAGATCTTTGTCGCGAGGAAGGCGTTCGCCGCTACCTTGACGAGTTCGGCCGTGGCGAGGTCGGTCACCAGAACCGGGGTGCTCTCGGAGATGATGGGCCGGTAGAGCGCCCGGAGCTGCACGCCGGACCATTCGTGCTCGACGCCGATGACGATCCGGTCTGGGTGCAGACTGTCGGCTACCGCGTAGCCCTCCCGCAGGAACTCCGGGTTCCACGCCAGCCGCGGCGGCGCCGTGCGATCGCGACCTGCCGGGGCAAGCTCGACAAGCTTGTCGGCGAGTTGGCGCGCGGTTCCTGTCGGCACGGTGGACTTGCCGACCACCAGGCAGCTGCGGTCCAGGAGCGGGAACAGCGTGGCGGTCGCCTCGTGGACGTAGCGAAGGTCCGCGGCGGTGCCGCCCGAGACTTGCGGTGTGCCGACGCACAGGAAGTGGACGTCGCCGAACTCGGCGACCTCGGCGTAGTCGGTTGTGAACCGGAGCCGGCCGGATTCGAGCTGCTTGCGCAGCAGCGGCTGCAGGCCCGGTTCGAAGAACGGCGTGTCACCTTCGCCGAGCCGGCGGATCTTGTTCGCGTCGGTGTCCACCGCGAGCACGTGGTAGCCCAGGTCGGCCATACAAACGGCGTGGGTCGCGCCAAGGTAGCCGGTACCGATGACGGTGATACGTGGTGCGTGATGCGTGATGCTGTTCATGGTTTCCCCCGATGTGATGATTGCGGGCAGGCGACCCGTTGGCTGGCTACCTGCTCCGCGGCATGTGAGCTGCTCGCCGCGTCAACCAGGCGCAGAACCCGCAGAGGCTCAGAACCCGGTTGCGCACGACACGTTCGCTACGCCCGCCCCGGCTCCCGTTGCGGTGTTGGAACATCCGATAACCGCGTCGAGAGACTTGCGCTGGACGTAGTACCCCCAGCCCGCCGCGCCGACGTCCGCGGTGTTGTCGGTGAACACGTTGTCCAGGCCCCACCCTGGATAAACTTGGTGGACCTGGAACCCGTCCTTGATGCTGTCGACGCCGTGGTTATGGCTGATAGTCCAATGGTTGCCCTTGACGTTGACCCAGGCCTTCGCCGCGCTGGAAACCATGCCCACCCCAGAAAGTTGGTTACCCTCGATAACTCCCGATGAGGTGCCCTCCTTGATGTCGATATTCTCTGCCGTCGTCATGGAGATGATGTTGTTGCGGATCACGTTCCGATCGCTGGCATCCACCTGGCAGGCGGTGATGCTGCACCAGTTCTTGTGCGCAGTGCCGACGTAGATGCCTTCGCCGAACTTTGTCCGCAGGTTGCCCGTACCGGAGACCACGTTGCCGTCGACGACGTTGTCATCGCTGAAGTCACGCAGATGAATACCCTCGTCCCCGATATGCGTGACGCGAAGATCGCTGACCTGGTTGTGATCGGATTTGTCCAAGACCACGCCCTTCTGGCCGTCCTGGACGGTGAATCCGACAACGTGCCACCACTGCGCGTGATCGAGGTGCAGCACATATCCGCTCACGATGCTCCCTCCGTCAAGAATTGCCGAGCGCGGGCCGCATAGCGTTATTGGGTTCGCTTGCGTGCCCGCACCATGCGCGACGAAGTGCCCGACATATGTTGCGGGTGCGAGTTCGATCAGTGACCCGGCAGTCGCGTCCGCCAGCGCATGCTGCAGCTGCGCGGCGGACCGCACCGTCGTGCCAGCACCGGAGGGACACCCCTGGCCAGGCGTGGCCTGCGTGGCCTGCGTGGCGCTCACAGTGGAACTCGGGAGCGCTTCCGACGCGGTCTGGCTACGGGGCACAGACGGTGATGGCGGTGCGGTGACCGCCGTGCACCCGCTGGTGACAAGCGCGAACGCGATTGTCACCAGCGCTACCGGCGCGCGTCTGCGCGGTGCCACCGCGGTGCCTCATCTGCCGGTCCCGGCTCAGAGCCGCCGCCATCGAGGACGGTGCCGGCGCCACCGTTCACGCCGACGCTGCTCGTCGCGGCGCGCTCGGGAGCGAAACCGTGCCCGTTCGGGGCGGCGCCGATCGTCGCGGTGGTCAGCGTCAGTGGGTGCAGGGACAGGTGCGCCAGGGCCGCCTGATGTCCGAACGCATGGGCATAGAGCTGGGCGCGCCGCCGCCTCCTGCGCAACTTGGACAGGACCGATGCCAGGATCACAAAGCCGATGATGCACGCCCACAGCAGCATGATCGGGTGGTACCGGAGGTAGTCCCACACGTTGAGGTGGGTCAGGTGCTTCCAGCCCGAGACGTCGGTGTTGGTAAACGCCGGCGCGCTGGCACCGGCCCGCAGGTCGACCGGCCGGAAGCCCCGGCCGGAGATGATGTTGTTGTCTCCGACGATGCCGGGTGACGCGCCCCGGATGGAGACCCCGAACACGCTCATCAGGTTCAGGGTGTTTCCGAGCAGTCGCAGCCCTGCCGCGTTGTGTACGAGCAGGCCGATCCGCGCACTGGTAAGCAGGTTGTCTGCCACGGTTGTCCCGGTCACGCCCGGTCCGATCGATAGCGCGATGCGACCGCCGCAACGCACGTCATTACCGGTGATCACGGCACCAACGGTTGCGTAGCGCAGCGCGATCGCGGACGTCGCCGCGCAGACGATGGTCCGCTCAATGACCGGATCGTGCCCACCCTCGATCAGGACACCAGCCTTGGCGTTACCGGTAGCCTCGCTGTCGCTGACGATGTTCCCGCTGGATTCTCCGGCACTCTCGCCCGACGGTGACGCGCCCGGGACCAGGGCTCGGCCGTCGATCAGGAAACCGTTACCGCCGTTGTTGACCGCGACATCGCCGCTGAGCACGTCCTGCGACGCCCCGCGGTCGACGACGAAGCCATTCGACCCGTTGCGGGCTGAGGCACTGTGCGACACCTGGACGCTGATGGTGCCACGGTGCAACCGCAGGCCGTCCAGTTCGTTTCCCTCAAAAAGATCATCTTGAAACGCCATCTGTTGTCCGCGGGACACGAAGGCCCCGTAGACGTTGCCGATGAACCACGAGTGATCCGCCCCTCCGGTGGCGTTCGCCCGGCTGATGCCCGTCCACGCGATCCCGCCGGTGCGCCCGCTCCAGAAACCCAGTGCCGACTCATGTACATAAGACATTGTGAACTGGCCGCCGACAGCCCGAATGTAGGGCCGACCATGCCCGACATCGCGAGCCGCAGCCTGGGTCTCCTCGTCCCACCCGATGACGTTGAACGGAGCTTGAGACGTCCCCACCAGCTGAAGCGTCCCACCCCAGGACACGATAGAAGTGAAGCCCGCACCCCCGGAATCCATGAGCAGTGTCTGGAGGTTCCCACTGCTGCCCAGTTGCAGCGTGGCGCCGCTAGCGACGAGCACGTTGTCCACCAGTAAGGCTGTCCCCGCGTGGCCCGCGACAGAGATCAGCGCGTGGTCCGCGCGTAGGTCACCCTCGGTGTACGGGTAGGGCCGGGCCGGCAGTACGAGCGTGGGCAGTCCGCCCCTGGCCGCGAGGACCGCGGGCGCCGGCAGCCGGATCGACTGATGCAGGAGAGCTCTGAGGCGGCGATCCTCGACGACGACGAGAGCGGCATCGTGGATGCCAGCCGAGACTGGTGCGGAAGCCGGCGCGGCACCGGGGTCCTGCGGTTGCGCGAGAAGCGGAAGCGTCACATCCGGCAATGGTTTCACTGCGCTCTGCAGCCTTACCGGCAGCCCGACCTGCACGCCGGCAACCCATCCCGGCTTGCCTATTGCCGGTCGCAGGACCGGGATCAACGCGACAGCAGCCAGCAGGCACGCCCCCCCGGCAGCGACGAGGTAGCCGCGCCGCCGACGAGACGCGCGTCGCATCAATCGCCTAGACATCCCTCATGGACAGCGAGGCGAAGTCCTGCCCTTCACCACCGCTCGTCGAGTCGCCTCGCGTGAGCCAGCCCTGCCTGTTCATCGTGAGCAGGGCGTAACTCTTCACGCCCACCGCGATAAACACCATCATCACCACGACGAGCGGCAACACGATGACATCACCAGGGTTACGTACCAAATGCGACGATCCGCGCACCATGCGCGCTAGCACGACCCACCCGATCGCGATCGCGGCGAGGTATTCCTGCGGGTGCTGCACCCAGCGAACCAAGTAGAACACGGCGATGCCCATCGTCACCGGTGTCATCATGATCTGCAGCACGCTGAGCTGGCAGATGAATGGTTGGCGCCAAAGCCAGCCCTTCCACACCGCCGTCAGGTAGCACCGGTAGGAGTTCCGACTCCAGCGCACCCGCTGCTTGAGGAATGCACGAAAGGTATCCGGAAACATCGACAACGTCCGCGCGGTGCTCTGGTAGACGGTCTCGTAACCCAAACCCAGCATCAGCCAGGTCAGGCGGCCGTCGTCACCAGAGATGCACTCGCGCCCGAGGAAGAACTCATGCTCGAGGTGCTCCAGCACCGGTAGTACTGCCGAGCGGCGGTAGGCTACGGTGCGCCCGGATAGGCACGCGACCGCGCCAGCACGGCTCTGCGAGGGCACGTAGTCCAGGTAGCGGATGTCGATCATCCAATCGGCGACGCGGCGCCAGACGCTCGTTTTGGGAAGATACGCGTTCTGGCGGGTGCCAACTCCCCCGACTACAGGGTCCTCGAACGGGGCCTGCACGGCATCGAGCAAACCGGGTAACCACTGCGTGTCCGAATCGGCGAGCACGAGGATCTCTGACCTCGCCGCACGGATACCAACCGCCAGCGCGGAGCGCTTTCCATGGTGGTCGAACGGGAGCACCCGCAGCCGCGGATCCGGTCTGGACGTCAAGCGACTGATGACCTCGGTGTCGGCCAGATCCGGCACCACGATCACCTCGTCCGCAGGCTCGGCGAGGAAGGAGTCCACACAACGGTCGAGGATGTCGGGATCCTCGTGATAGGCAGGCACGACGACCGACACGGTCGTCCGAAAGCCCACGGGCGTGGGGCGATATAGGCGTGACAGGCCGACACGAAAAAGCCAGACAGACCACGAAATGGTTCCCGCGACCCCGATCGGCAGCAAGTGCCGATAACGTCCGAGATTGTGTAGAAAGCCAAAATTATGCAGAAACGAAATGCCAAATGCTACGTGCACGTCTGTGATCCCCCGATCGACAACTGCTCCCCCGCACTCATCGGCACTTTCGATGAGCCAGCCGTGACCCGCATACGGTATCAGGACCGTAAGCAGGAAACGATAACAGCGCCAGCCGCCGTTGGCGAAAACACCCGGCTACGCGCTGGGCACGGCCCTGCTGGTGATCATGGCGGTTGTCTACGCCACCTGATCATCGAGAAGAGCCGTGCTCGTGTCTTCATCATTGCCGATCGATGTTGTTGTTGACTACCTCGCCGATGTCGACGCCGACGGTGTCGTGGCTGCGGACTTGTTGACGGTGCTGGGTCGGGTCGTTGATCCCCGGGCACGTCGCGGTGTAGGCCAATGTCTGGTCTCGGTCCTCGCGGTGTCGGTGTGTGCGGTCGTGGCCGGTGCGCGATCGTTCTGTGCGATCGCCGAGTGGGCCGCCGACGCGCCCGTCCAGGCGGCGACGATTCGTCGCGTGCTGCAAGCGTTGGACGCGATGATCGGCACCTGGCCCGCCGGGCGCGGCCGGCCGACGCCCGGTCGGCGAGTGATCGCGGTAGACGGCAAGTGAACCGTCACCATTCATTTTCGGGTGAGTCAACGGGGAGCAGTAGCGCGCGGGTGTGCACGTGCTAAGGGACTACTCGACACGAGAGAGCCCGTCGCAACCCGACTGACGCGACCCAACGGCCGCGCAACGCGGCCTGACAGCCCGACCCCACGCCAACCCGCTGCTTCGCGAGCGAGCGAGCCCTGTCAGGCAGCGCCACCGGCATGACGCTCACGCCGAGGCGACCACCGCGGCGACCCGCTGTGCGATGGCGTCAGCCTGGTCCTGGGTCAGCGCCTCGACCATCACCCGGACCAGCTCCTCGGTCCCCGACGGCCGCAGCAGGATCCGGCCGTTCTCCCCGAGCTCCCGCTCGGCCTGCGCCACGGCTGCCGTGACCGCCGCCGAGGACGCGACGGATCCCTTGTCGCGCACCGCGACATTGGTCAGCACCTGCGGCAGCCGCTGCACCACGGCCGCGAGCTCGGCCAGCGGCTGCCCGGTGTTAGCGACCCGGGCCGCGACATGCAGGCCGGTCAGCAAGCCGTCGCCGGTGGTGGCGGCCTGAGTGAAGACCACATGGCCACTTTGCTCGCCACCGAGGCTCAAACCCTTGTCACGCAAGGCCTCGAGCACGTAGCGGTCACCGACACTGGTGATGATCACATCGATGTCAGCCGCCCGCATGGCCCGGTGAAAGCCGAGGTTGCTCATCACGGTTGCGACGACGGTATCGGCCGAAAGGGCACCGGCGTCGCGCAGCGACAGCGCGCACATCGCCAGGATCTGGTCACCGTCGACGCACACTCCACTGGCGTCCACGGCCAGGCAACGGTCGGCGTCGCCGTCGAGCGCGATCCCCAGGTCGGCGCCCGCCGCGGGGACCGCCGCGGCCAGGCCGTCCAGGTGGGTCGAGCCGACGCCGTCGTTGATGTTGACGCCATCCGGTTCCACGCCCAGTGCGGTGACCCGGGCACCGGCCCGGCGCAACACCTCGGGCCCCACCAGGGCCGCAGCGCCGTGGGCACAGTCGAGCACGATGTGCAGGCCGTCGAGCCGGGTGGGGACGGCCGAGAGCAGGTGCGTGAGGTAGCGCTCGGCGGCGTCATCGGCCGCGCGGACCCGTCCCACCGCGGCGCCGGTCGGGCGGGTGGCCGCGCCATGGGCAACGGCGGCCTCGATCTCGGCCTCGATCTCGTCGGGCAGCTTGTGCCCGCCGCGGGCGAACAGCTTGATCCCGTTGTCCGGCATGGGATTGTGCGACGCGGACAGCACTACCCCGAGGTCGGCGCCGTAGGCCGCGGTCAGAAACGCGACGGCCGGCGTCGGCAACACCCCGACCCGCAGCACGTCCGCACCCGCCGCGGCCAGCCCGGCGACCACCGCAGCTTCCAGCATGTCGCTGCTGACCCGAGGATCGTGCCCGACCACAGCCAATGGACGGTGCGACGCGTCGTGGGCGACGAGCACCCGCGCGGCGGCGCTCGCCACGGCGAGCGCCAGCTCGGGCGTCAGGTCGGCGTTGGCCAACCCGCGAACGCCGTCGGTGCCAAACAGCGCCAAGGCACTCAGCGCTTGGAGTACTGCGGAGCCTTGCGCGCCTTCTTCAGCCCGTACTTCTTGCGCTCCTTCACCCGCGGGTCGCGGGTGAGGAAGCCGGCCTTCTTCAGGGCCGGCCGGTCATCGGGTTCGAGCCCGATCAAAGCCCGCGAGATCGCCAGGCGCAGAGCGCCGGCCTGGCCGGTGATCCCGCCACCGGTGAGCGAGGCGATGACATCGAACTGGCCGTCCTTCTCGAGCGTCACGAACGGCTCGCGGATCAGCTGCTGGTGCACCTTGTTCGGAAAGTAGTTCTCCAGGGTGCGGCCGTTGAGCGTGAAGGCACCGCCGCCCGGAACGAGACGGACGCGGACGATGGCCTCCTTGCGGCGGCCGACGACGGGGGCATTCGGGGCTTTGCTCACTGGGCAACCTGCTTGATCTCGAACGGCTGGGGTTTCTGGGCGGCGTGCGGGTGCTCGGGACCGGCGTACACCTTGAGCTTCTTCAACTGGGCCCGGCCGAGTGTGGTCTTGGGCAGCATGCCCTTGACGGCGAGTTCGATGACGCGCTCGGGCCTGGTGTCGAGCAGCTCACCGACAGTGCGCTTGGACAGGCCACCCGGGTAACCGGAGTGGCGGTAGCGGAACTCGTCGCGTTTGGCGCCGGAGACGGCGACCTTCGCGGCGTTGACGACGACGACAAAGTCACCGACGTCGACGTGCTTGGCAAACTGGGGCTTGTGCTTGCCCCGCAACAGCCGGGCCGCGTGGCTGGCGAGCCGGCCGAGGATGATGTCGTCGGCGTCGATGACATGCCAGCGGCGTTCGATCTCGCCGGGCTTGGGGACGTAGGTGGGCACGGTGGCACTTCCTGCTCGGTCTTCACGCCGCCCTGGGCAGCGCCCCCGCGGTCCCGCCCGCCGAAATGCGGCGTGACCCCGAGGCATGGCCTGCGCGCGCGGCGTGTGCCGCGCACCAGCGGCAAACTCTACCCGGGGCCGTTGACACCGGCCAAATTCCGCCGGGGCAGCGGCGTCTCGGCGCACCTCGGCCGCCGGGCGCTCGTTAGTCGGGGTAGCGGGATTGGTCATCAGCGACGCCACGAATGGATCCGGAGAACGAGGTCTGTCCCATGTCCCGACACAGAGCCAGTTCGGGTTCCCCCGCATCGCGCTATGTCGGCTGGGTGCCCTTCCTCGGCGTCCTGACCGCGATCGTGGCCCTGGCCGGCTCCGCGCTCACCTGGGTCATGTCTGCCCACTGGGAGCATCCCGGCGGCACGCAGGCCGTTGCCCGCAACATCGGCACGGTGCCCGTCGCAGGTGGCCTCGACGTGGCCTACCTCTCGCCCAACATGATCGAGATCCCGCGGTTGGGCGCACGCGCCCCCATCAACATGCTCAACCCGGGCGACGTCGTGTACATCGACGGCACCCACAACGGCACGAAGACCAGGTTGAAGTTCAGCGACACGCCACCCCTACCGGCGCACCCGCGTCTCGTCGAAGATTGGCTCGCCCGACTCGTAGACCGCGCCGTCCGCACCGAACACGAGAAAGCGGTCGAGCGAACGCGCGAACCACCGGTCGTGGGTTACCGCCAGTACCGTCCCATCGAAGGCCGCCAAGCCCTCCTCCAGTGCCTCCGCGCTGAGCACGTCGAGGTTGTCGGTGGGCTCGTCGAGCAGCAGCAGCGTCGCGCCTGACAGTTCGAGCAGCAGGATCTGAAAGCGCGCCTGCTGGCCTCCCGAGAGCGAGCCGAAGCTCTGATCACCCTGCTGGTTGAGCCCGTACCGGCGCAGCGCGCCCATCGCCCGTCCCCGATCGACGCCGGCCCGCCCCGCCTCGCCCTGCCAGAGCAGCTCGACCGGTGTCCGTCCGTGCCACTCGGGGTGCGCGTGGGTCTGGGCAAAGAGCCCGGGCACGACGCGGGCGCCGAGCCGCCAGCCACCCTGATGGGTCACGGTCTCGCCGCCGAGCAGGCGCAGGAAGTGCGACTTGCCGGCCCCATTCGCCCCGAGTACGCCGACCCGCTCGCCGTAGTAGATCTCGACGTCGAACGGCTGCATCAGCCCGGTGAGCTCGAGCTGCTCGCAGACGACGGCCCGGACCCCGGTGCGTCCGCCACGCAGGCGCATCGTCACCCGTTGCTCGGCCGGCTTGTCCGGCGGCGGTCCCTCAGCCTCGAAGCGCTCCAGTCGCCTGGCCTGCACGCGGTACTTCTGCGCCTGCGCCTCACTGATCTTGGCCTGGATCTGCAGAGTGCGGACCAGTTCCTTGAGTCGGGCCTGCTCCTCGTCCCAGCGCCGGCGGACCTCGGCCATCCGCTCGTGCTTGGCCGTGCGCGCCTCGTGATAGGCCGCGAACCCGCCACCGTGTACCCAGGTCGTGCCGCCCTCGACGGTCACGATGCGATCCGCGACGCGGGCGAGCAGTTCGCGGTCGTGGCTGACGAACAGCACCGTCTTGGACGACTCGCGCAGCCGCTCCTCCAGCCAGCGCTTGCCCGGCACGTCGAGGTAGTTGTCGGGTTCATCGAGCAGCAGCACTTCGTCCGGCCCGCGCAGCAGGAGTTCGAGGGCAAGCCGCTTCTGCTCGCCACCGGACAGCGTGCTCAGCTCGCGGTACTTGCAGGCACCGTAGGGCAGCCCGATGGCGGCGACCGTCACCGTGTCCCACAGGACCTCGAGGTCATAGCCGCCCGCGTCCCCCCAGTCGGCCAGGGCGTGGGCGTAGGCAAGCTGGGCACGCTCGTCGTCGCGGTCCATGAGCACCACCTCGGCCGCCGCCAGCTCGTCCCAGGCAGCCCGCTGGGCCGGGGGTGCCAAGCCGATGAGGAACTCCTCGACGGTGGTGGCGTCGCGCACCGAGCCGATGAACTGCCGCATCACGCCCAGGCCGCCGGAGCGGGCGATCGATCCCTGCTGGGGCACGAGGTCACCGGCGATCAGGCGCAGCAGCGTGGTCTTGCCGGCGCCGTTGGCCCCGACCAGAGCTGCCTTGGCCCCGTCGCCGATCCGGAACGACGCGTTCGACAGCAGCGCGCGGCCATCGGGCAGGGCGTGGCCGATCCCCGCGACATCGACGTAACCCACAACTGGTCAGTCTCCGGTATCGCCGAGGTCCCCGCACCCGGGTTTAATCGCCTTCGTGATCGATGATCTCGCCAACCTCGTCGCGGCGTTGCCCGCCGGCGCCGTGCTCACCGATCGCGACGTGGTCGCCTCCTATCGGCAGGACTGGGCCCGCGACCCCGCCGCGGGCTGGCCGCGGGCCGTCGTGCGGGCGAGCTGCACCGCGGATGTCCAGGCGGTACTGCGGTGGGCGACCGCGTGCCGGGTGCCGGTGGTGCCGCGCGGCGCGGGGTCCGGGCTCTCCGGCGGATCGACCGCAGTAGACGGCGGCATCGTGCTGTGCCTGGAGCAGATGCGCGAGATCCACATCGACGCGGTCTCGCGGGTGGCGATCACCCAGCCCGGTCGACTGAATGTGGAGGTCAAGCGGGCCGCCGCCGAGCACGGGCTCTGGTATCCGCCGGATCCGTCGTCGTTTGAGATCTGCTCCATCGGCGGTAACGCGGCGACCAACGCTGGCGGGCTGTGTTGCGTGAAGTACGGCGTGACGACCGATTACGTGTTGGGGATGGAGGTCGTGCTGGCCGACGGCACCGCGCTGCGTCTTGGTGGCCCGCGGCTGAAGGACGTGGCAGGTCTGTCGCTGACAAAGTTGTTCGTGGGATCGGGCGGCATTCTCGGCGTGATCACCGAGCTGACCCTGCGGTTGGTGCCGGCACCCCCGCCGGCGTCGACGCTCGTCGCGGCCTTCCGCTCGATCGAGTCGGCCGCCGACGCGGTCCTGGCCATCACCGGGCGCCTTCGACCGTCGATGCTCGAGCTGATGGATCGCACGTCGATCAACGCGGTCGAGGACATGGTGGCGATGGGCCTGGACCGCAGCGCCGAGGCCCTGCTGATCGCCCGCTCGGACGCGCCCGGAGCTGCCGCCGCGAACGAGATCTCCCTGATGGCATCGGCCTGTCAGGCCAACGGTGCCAGCGAACAGTACACGACGTCCGACCCGGACGAGGGCGACGCGTTCGCGGCGGCCCGGCGCGCGGCGTTTCCTGCTTTACAGCGGCTGGGCAGCCTGCTGTTGGAGGACGTCGGCGTGGCCCTGCCCAACTTGCCGGTTCTGGTGCGGGGCGTCGAGGCGATTGCGGCTGCCAACCGCGTGACGATCGCCGTCGTCGCGCATGCCGGTGACGGCAACACCCACCCGCTCGTGGTCTACGACGCCGACGACCCGGGGGCGACTGCTCGGGCCTACGCGGCGTTCGGTGCGGTGATGGATCTCGCCCTCGATCTGGGGGGCACGATCTCCGGCGAGCACGGGGTGGGTCGGCTGAAGAAGGATTGGCTGCCGGCCTACCTCGGCGCGGATGTGATGAACCTGACCCGAAAGATCAAAGACGCGCTGGACCCCGAGCACATCCTGAACCCGGGCGCCATCCTCTGATATGCCGGCCGCGCACCTGACGACAACCCTGCTGGCCCTGATGGCGTGGGCTGCTGCACTGGATTGGGTTGCAGTCGCACGCTCGTGGCACCGCCTCGAGCTCGTCGCCAAGCCGCTGACCCTCGCTCTGCTCGTCGCCGCTGCCGGCAGTGCAGATCTCGGCTCCGCCAAGCCGTGGGTCGTTGCGGCGCTCGGGCTCGGCTTGGCCGGCGACGTCGCCCTGTTGTTCAGCAAGGACGGCGGCAACAGTCCGGACCGAGCCTTTCTGCTCGGGCTCGGCAGCTTTCTGCTCGGCCACGGGTGTTACCTCATCGCCTTCACCCGCCACGGCCTGCACCCGGTTCAGCTCGTGACGGGGGTGCTGGTGGTGCTCGGCATCGCCGGTTTCACGTTGCCCGTCGTGCTGCGCCGCGCCGCCGCGGCCGAAGGCGGGCAACTGGCTGCGGCCGTTGGCAGTTACGCCGCCACGCTGGGCGCGATGGCCGTTCTCGGCATCGGTACCTCGTCGATCGCGGTCGCTGTCGGCGGCGTGCTGTTCCTGGTCTCGGACACGGCGCTGGGCTGGCAACGTTTCGTGAGACCGCTTCCACGAGGCCCACTCACCGTCATCGTGACCTACCACCTCGCGCAAGCGCTCATCGTCATCGGCCTGATTCGCTGATACCTGTGACCGGGAGGACACCCTAGGCTGCTGGCATGCCGCGCCGCCCCACCCGTACCGCCCCGACGGTTGTCGTCCCGGGCTGGCAGGGCTCCGGGCCCGAGCACTGGCAGAGCTGGCTCGCGGTGCAGTTGCGCGAGGCGGGCCGCGAGGTGCGGGTGCCTGCGCTGCCCGACGTGGATCGTCCCGACCTCGCCGGCTGGCTCGCTGCGCTGCGCACGAGCCTCGACGGCCTGCCCGACGATGGCTACGACGTGCTCGCGCACTCCCTGGGTGCGCTGCTGTGGTTGCACCACGTCGCGTCAACGACCGCGTCCCCACGAGCCGCGCGCGTGGCGCTCGTCGCGCCGCCGTCCCCGCGGCTGGAGCTGGCCGAGATCGCACAGTTCCTGCCTACACCCATGGACATCGACACCGTGCGGCACTCCGCTGACGGCACGGTGCTCGTCGGCGGCGACGCCGACCCGTACTGCCCCGAAGGCATTTCCGCCGCATACGGGCGCCCCCTCAAGATGCCCACCACGATCATCGCGGGCGGCGGGCACCTCAACGAAGCCAGCGGCTACGGTCCGTGGCCCGCGGTGCTCGACTGGTGCGGGCGCGACAACCTCGCGTTCATCGGCTGAGCCGGCGCCGCGATGACGCTGCGGTGGCTCGCCTTCGGCGCTGGTGTGGCCGTGTTGCTGTGGACGTGGACGAGCGTCATCGGCACGCTCGTCGTTCCGCGCGCGATCCGCTCGCCGATCTCTAAGGTCGCCGATGGCAGCGTTGACGTGGCGTTCCGGCTGATCACCAAGGGCGTCGGGAGCTTCACCCGGCGTGACGCGATCCTGGCCTGGCAAGCACCGATTGCTCTGCTGGTGCGCCTCGTCGTCTGGATGATCCTGTTCTTCATTGGTTACAGCCTGGTGCTGCTGCCGTTCATCCCGGGGCAGGTGGCTCGCGCGTTCAGCGAAGCCGGCTCGTCGCTGTTCACCCTCGGCTACGCCGCTCCCGCCGGGACGTCGAGCACGACCGTGGACTACCTCGCTGCCTTTACAGGTCTGATCGTGGTTGCCCTGCAGATCGGGTACCTGCCCACGCTCTATGCCGCGTTCAACCGCCGCGAGACCGAGGTGTCCCTGCTCATGTCCCGGGCGGGGTTACCCGCTTGGGGGCCTGAGCTCCTGGGCCGGACCCGTTTCGGCATTGGTGACACCGACGCCACCCCGGCTCTCGTGGAACTCTTCGACACCTGGGAGCGCTGGGCGGCCGAAGTCGCCGAATCCCACACCACCTACCTCGCGCTGGTCCGCCTGCGTTCGCCGCGACATCTGTCGCATTGGCTGACGTCGCTACTGGCCATCATGGACGCGGCGGCGCTGCACCTGGCGTTGGCCCCCACGCACGAACCGCGGCTGCGCGCCAGGCTCTGCCTGCGGATGGGTTTCGTCGCGCTGCGGCAGATCGGCGTCGCGATGGGCCTGCCGGTGCAGGAGGATCCCGATCCCGACCAGCCGCTGGCGCTGACCTACGAGGAGTTCGCGGCGGCCGTCGCGATGCTCGTCGAACTGGGCTATCCAGCGGAGGTCAGCGCCGAGGAGGCGTGGCCGCACTTTCGCGGCTGGCGGGTCAACTACGAGTCGGTCGCGTATGCCTTGGCCTACGCCGTGGACGCCCCGCCGGCGATGTGGAGCGGTTCCCGGCGCTGGCCCTCCGCGCCAATGGCACCCGACCGGCCGACCAACCGGCAGGCCACCGGCGCCCGCCCCCGCAAGTACCCCTAAACCTCGAAGGCGACACGCGCCCGCTCGGCCGGCTGCGGGGTCCAGCCGGGCGGCCCGAACAGGTAGCCCAGCCGAGCGCGCCAGCTGTGCGCCCCGCGCAGATCACCGATCAGCGCGCCGTACTCGTGATACTGCAGCCGAAACGGGTGGTAGCTGTCGATGTTCTTCGTCAACCCGTAGATGGGCCGGTGGGTCTCCTGCGCATAGGTACCAAACAGCCGGTCCCAGATGATGAGGATGCCCGCATAGTTCTTGTCCAGGTAGTCGCGGTCGCTGGCATGGTGCACCCGGTGGTGCGAGGGAGTGTTGAAAACCAGCTCGATCGGGGCCGCAAGCGTGCCGACGCGCTCGGTGTGCACGAAGAACTGGAAGATCAAGTTGATGGAGAACGAAGTGAAGATCATCCATGGCGGAATGCCCAGCAGCGGCAGGGGAATCCAAAACAATAGCTCGAACCATGGGTTCCACTTCTGCCGTACTGCAGTCGAGAGGTTGAAGCGCACGCTGTTGTGGTGAGCCTGATGCGCGGCCCACATCAGCCGCACCCGGTGCGACGCGCGGTGGTAGAGGTACCAGATGAGATCCACGACGAGCAGCGCGATCACCCACGTGTACCAGCGGCACGCGTCCAGCCGCAGCGGCGACAGCGCGTACAGGGCTGCGTAGCCGATGAGCGCCCCGACCCGGGCCGCGCCGTTCACGATCAGCGAGCCGAGGCCCATGAGCAGGTTTGTCCTGCTGTCGCGACCGTCGTAACCGGCGAAGGTCTCGCCGTCGTCGACCAGGCGGAGCGACAGCAGCTCCAGCAGGACATCGCCGCCCGCGCGGGTATCTCCAAACCGCTGATCTACCAGTACTTCGGCTCGAAGGACGGGCTGTACCTCGCCTGCCTGCACCGCGTCGCGGGCTCGCTGCTCGAGCGACTCAACCTCGCCCAACTCCAGGAGGACGACAGCGTTGCCTCCCGCGTGCACACCCTGCAGGCGATCTTTGAGGCCCTCGAACCGCAACGGTCGGCGTGGCAGCTGCTCTACGACACGAGTAAGCCCACGAGCGGCGAGATCGCCGAGGCGGCCGAGCACTACCAGGCCCGTACCGCAGCCCTCGCCGCAAGCGGGTCCGAGCGTTTCCTGCGCTCTCGCGGCCAGCGCAGCCGCCTCGACGCATCCGCACTGACAGCCGTCTGGATGGGACTCGTCGACTCGCTGGTCACGTGGTGGCTGGAGCATCCGAACGAATCGGCCGCGCAGATGACCCAGCGCTGCTATCGCCTGATCGCGGCCGTCCTCGGCTGAGCGCCGGCATCAGGCTCGCAGGGCGCGGGTCCGGGCGGCCCGGGCGGCGAGTGCCGCGTCGGGCGGGTATCGCACTTCGACGAGGGTCAGGCCGCGCGCCGGCGCTACCGTGACGTCGTCGGCCCGCGCGGTCCGCCGAAGCAGGTTGGCCGGCCATTCCACCGGCTGACGGCCGTCGCCCACCGCGAGCAGCGCTCCCACCAGCGAACGCACCATCGAGTGGCAGAACGCGTCGGCCCGGATGTCGCAGACGATCTCGCTGCCGCGCCGCTCGATGACGAACGCCTCGAGGCTGCGGACGGTCGTGCCGCCTGCGCGCCTCCGGCAGAACGCCACGAAGTCGTTCAGCCCAAGCAGCGACCGAGCCGCGCTGGCCATCGCATCGACGTCGAGCGGGCGCCGCCAGGAAAGCACCTCGTGCCGTTGCAACGGTTCGGGTCCGGCTGGCGCAGTCGAGATCCGGTACACATAGCGACGCCACAAGGCCGAGAAGCGGGCGTCGAACGCCGCCGGCACAGCAGTCACGGCACGCACCCGCACATCCGCCGGAAGGACGCCGGCGAGCTGCCGGACCAACCGCTCGCGCGCCTGCTCCCACGCCGCAGCCGGGAGGTCGAGGTGCCCGACCTGACCGGTGGCATGAACGCCAGCATCGGTGCGGCCCGCTACCGCCAGCCGGGCCGACGGCAGCCGCAGCACGGTCGCGAGCGACTGCTCCAGGACGCCTTGGACGGTGCGCCGGTTCGGCTGAGCAGCCCAGCCGGAAAAATCGGTCCCGTCGTAGGAAATGTCGAGGCGGACCCGCACCCACGAATCCGCCTTATCACCCTCGAGTGACGTATCTCCCTGATCAGAGACGGCAAAAAGTACGTCACTCATCCGCGCGATCCGTCACTCGATGGCGAGATTCGTCACTCGAACGGGGTTACTCGTCCTCTTCGGCAGTTGCGACGGCGGCCGCGGTCGGCGAGTCCGCTTTGGCGTCCTCGGCGATCTCCTTGGTGCGACCGGTCGGGGCCTTCGTCGCGGCGACCTTCGTCGCCCGGGCCTGCTCGCCCTCCTTGACGACAGCCTGGGCCTTAGTCAGCGCCTCGACGAGCTCGATCACAGCCATCGGCGCATTGTCGCCCTTGCGGGGGTTCACCTTGACGATGCGGGTGTAACCGCCCGCGCGCTCGGCGAACTTGGGGCCGATCTCGGCGAAGAGCTTGTGCACGACATCCTTGTCGCGGATCACCGTCATCGCCTGGCGGCGGGCGTGCAGGTCTCCCCGCTTGGCGAAGGTGATGAGCCGCTCGGCCAGCGGACGCAGCCGCTTTGCCTTCGCCTCGGTGGTCGTGATCCGGTCGTGCTCGAACAGCGCGGTCGCGAGGTTCGCGAGCATCAGCCGCTCGTGCGCGGGTCCGCCGCCGAGGCGCGGGCCCTTGGTGGGCGTAGGCATGTCGTGCTCCTCATGGCCGCGAACGGCCGGGTGGGGTCGGTGCGTGCGGGTCGGGCCGCAGGTCACCGAATGACCTGCGGCCCGGGCTTACAGTTGCTCGGTTTCGGCGAAGTCCGTGTCACCGTCGAAATCGTCGTCGCCGTAAGACTCGACGCCGGCGGGCAACTCGAATCCGGGCGGGCTGTCCTTGAGCGCGAGGCCCAGACCGGCGAGCTTGATCTTCACCTCGTCGATCGACTTGGAGCCGAAATTGCGGATGTCCAGCAGGTCGGCCTCGCTTCGGCCGACGAGCTCGCCCACAGTGTGGATGCCCTCGCGCTTGAGGCAGTTGTAGGACCGCACCGTGAGGTCGAGGTCCTCGACAGGCATCGAGAACGCGGCAATGTCAGCGACCTCGGCCGCCGACGGGCCAACGTCGATGCCCTCCGACTCCTCGTTGAGCTCGCGGAACAGGCCGAACAGTTCGACCAGGGTGTGGCCCGCGCTGGCCACCGCATCACGCGGGGTGAGCGAGTGCTTGGTCTCGATGTCCACCACGAGGCGGTCGAAGTCGGTGCGCTGCTCGACCCGAGTCGCCTCGACCGCGTAGGTCACCTTGAGCACCGGGGAGTAGATCGAGTCGACCGGGATGCGGCCGATCTCCTGGCCGGGCTGCTTGTTCTGGACCGCGGTGACGTACCCGCGGCCCCGCTCGACGACCAGCTCGATCTCGAGCCGGCCCTTCTTGTTGATCGTGGCGATCTTGAGGTCGGGGTTGTGCACGACCACGCCGGTGGGCGGCGCGATGTCTGCCGCGGTGACCTCGCCGGGACCCTGCTTGCGCAGATACATGACCACCGGCTCGTCGCTCTCGGAGCTGACGACGAGCTCTTTGAGGTTGAGGATGATGTCGGTGACGTCTTCCTTGACGCCTTCGACGGTCGTGAACTCGTGCAGCACGCCGTCGATGCGGATGCTCGTGACCGCCGCGCCCGGGATGGACGACAGCAAGGTGCGCCGCAGCGAGTTGCCGAGGGTGTAGCCGAAGCCGGGTTCGAGCGGCTCGATGATGAACCGCGACCGGTTGTCGGCGATGGGCTCCTCGCTGAGCGAGGGGCGCTGAGAGATCAGCACAGTGGTGCTCCTTGTGGGTCGTGGACGCCCGCTATTTGACGTCCGCTGACATGGGTGGAACTAGTTCTTCGAGTACAGCTCGACGATCAGCTGCTCCTGGACGGGGATGTCGATCTGCGCCCGCTCCGGCAGCTGGTGCACGAGCACCCGCAGCCGCGACGGGACAACCTGCAGCCACGCCGGCACCGGGCGATCACCCAGCGTCTCGCGGGCGATGAGGAAGGGCGTTGTCTCCACGGACTTTTGCCGCACGTCGATGATGTCGTGCTGGCTGACCCGGAAGCTCGGGACGTCGACCTTCTGGCCGTTGACCACGAAATGCCCGTGGCTCACCAGTTGCCGCGACTGGCGCCGAGTGCGGGCCAGGCCCGCCCGATACACCACGTTGTCCAGGCGTGATTCGAGGATCTGCAGCAGGTTGTCGCCGGTCTTGCCGTGACGGCGCACCGCTTCCTCGTAGTAGCGGCGGAACTGCTTTTCGAGCACGCCGTAGCTGTATTTGGCCTTCTGCTTCTCCTGCAGCTGCAGGAGGTACTCGCTCTGCTTGATGCGCGAGCGACCGTGCTGGCCGGGCGGGTAGGGGCGCCGCTCGAACGAGCTGTCGCCACCGACCAGGTCGACGTTGAGGCGACGCGAGATGCGCGTCGCGGGTCCGGTGTAACGAGCCATGTCTGTCAAACCCTCCGGCGCTTGGGCGGACGGCAGCCGTTGTGCGGCTGGGGAGTCACGTCAGAAATCGTGCCGACCTCAAGGCCAGTGGCCTGCAGCGAGCGGATCGCGGTCTCGCGTCCCGAGCCCGGGCCTTTCACGAACACGTCGACCTTTTTCAGGCCGTGTTCCTGGGCCTTGCGAGCAGCGCTCTCGGCAGCCATCTGGGCCGCGAAGGGCGTGGACTTGCGCGAGCCCTTGAAGCCGACGTGCCCGGCCGATGCCCAGCTGATCACGTTGCCCTGCGGGTCGGTGATCGACACGATCGTGTTGTTGAAGGTGCTCTTGATGTGCGCCTGCCCGAAGGCGACGTTCTTCTTCTCCTTGCGCCGTACCTTCTTGGCGCCGGCCTTGCGAGCCTGACCCGGCATGCTAGTTGCCCCCCTGGCTCGTCGCGCGAGCGCTTCCGGCAACGTTCGCGCCGCTCCGCGCAGCTACGGTGCTGCGGTGCTCACTCACTTCTTACCTGCCTTCTTCTTGCCCGCAATGGTCTTCTTCGGACCCTTGCGAGTGCGCGCGTTGGTCTTGGTGCGCTGCCCGTGCACGGGCAGCCCCCGGCGGTGCCGGATGCCCTCGTAACAGCCGATCTCGATCTTGCGGCGGATGTCGGCGGCCACTTCGCGGCGCAGGTCGCCTTCGACCTTGAAATGCGCGTCGATGTAGTCGCGCAGCGCCACGATGTCTTCGTCGCTGAGGTCGCGCGCGCGCAGGTCCGGACTAATGCCGGTCGCAACAAGCGTTTCCTTGGCTCGGGTACGGCCTAGGCCGTAGATGTAGGTGAGCGCGATCTCCATCCGCTTTTCGCGGGGGAGGTCGACGCCGGCAAGACGTGCCATACGGGCGCTTCTCCTGGCTTCTGTTCGTCGAAGGTGTTGTGCGCACCCGTTCCCCACCCACCTTGGGCGGAGCTCCGGCCTTCGTCCGGAGGTGAACCGCAGGAACTGCTCCGGCGGGTGGCGTGCGCTGGTGTGGTGCGCTGTTAGCCCTGGCGCTGCTTGTGACGCAAGTTCTCGCAGATCACCATGACGCGACCGTGGCGACGGATGACCTTGCACTTGTCGCAGATCGCCTTGACGCTCGGCTTGACCTTCACGGCCCATGCCCTTCTAGGTAGCTGTATTCGGAGACAGTGAGGTGGCAGCAGCGCATTACTTGTAGCGGTAGACGATGCGCCCGCGGGTGAGGTCGTAGGGCGAGAGCTCCACCACAACGCGATCCTCGGGGAGGATGCGGATGTAGTGCTGGCGCATCTTGCCGCTGATGTGGGCGAGCACCTTGTGCCCGTTGCTCAGTTCCACCCGGAACATCGCATTGGGCAGCGGCTCGACGACCCTGCCTTCGACCTCGATGGCCCCGTCCTTTTTGGCCATATCCTCCGCATTTCGTTGCTGCTACGACACAAAACGTGGCGCCGCCTAGAGGATCCAGATCTCCGATCCACGGCCACAGCGGACATGGGAGAACGGCAGCAGGCACCAGCGGTCTAGTTTACCCACGCGCTGACCGCTACACCAAAACGACTGCCTCAGGCCGCCAGCGCGGACAGCGGCGCGGCGCGCTTGTCCAGTTCGGCACGGCCGCCGTCTTCGGCGGTGAGCACCCAGATGCCGTCGTCGAGAATCGCGACGGTGTGTTCCCAGTGCGCGGCCCAGGACCCGTCAACGGTCGTGACCGTCCAGCCATCCTCGAGTTCCTGGGTGGCCCGCGAGCCGAGGGTGATCATCGGCTCGATCGCGAGCGCCATGCCCGGCAGGAGCCGGGGGCCCTTGCCGGCCCGTCCGTGGTTGAGGATGTGCGGTGCCATGTGCATCTCGGTACCGATGCCGTGCCCGCCGTAGCCAGTCACGATGCCATAGCCGCCGGCCGAGCGCACCGACGTCTCGATCGCGTGCGAGACGTCGCTCAGCCGGGCACCTGAACGGACCGCGGCCAACCCGTCCCACATCGCGGCTTCGCATGCCGCCGAGAGCGCCGCTGCCTCCGCGGACACCTCGCCGATCGCCACAGTGATCGCCGAGTCACCGTGCCAGCCGTCCACGATCGCGCCAAAGTCGATCGAGACGAGATCGCCTTCGGCGAGACGCTCCTGGGCGGAGGGGATGCCGTGCACGATCCGGTCGTTGACCGACGCGCAGATGACGGCCGGATACCCGTGGTAGCCCAGGAACGACGGGGTGGCCCCGGCGTCGCGCAGCACCTCGCGAGCCACGGCGTCGAGGTCACCGGTGGACACCCCCGGCGCGGCTGCGTCCCGCATCGCAGCCAAGGCGCTGGCGACGACCACCCCAGCCTGACGCATCACGCCGATCTGCTCGGGCGTCTTGAGCTGAATCCGCTCGGGAGCTCCACGCATCTGCTCGTCCTAGTCGACGAACGGGCTCAGCGCCGCGATCGCCCGCTCGGTGACGTCCTCGACATTGCCGAGCGCGTCGATGACCACCAGTTGCCCACGGCCGTCGTAGAACTTGATCAGCGGCGACGTCTGCGAGGCGTAGACCTCCAGGCGGTGCCGCACCGTGTCAGGAAAGTCGTCGTCGCGGTGGTAAAGCTGCCCGCCACACTTGTCGCAGACACCCTCGGCCGCCGGTGGATCGTATTCGACGTGCCATACGTGGCCGCACTGTTTGCAGGTCCGTCGACCAGACAGCCGCAGGACGACCTCGTCATGGTCGACGTCGAGGTCGAGCACCACACTCAGCGATGTTCCGATGGCGTCGAGGATCCGGTCGAGCTCGCCCGCCTGCCCCACAGTGCGGGGGAAGCCGTCAAGCAGGAACCCCGATACGGCGTCCGGCTGGGCGAGGCGGTCACGTATCATCGCGTTGGTCACCTCGTCGGGCACCAGATCGCCGGCGTCCATGAACTTCTTGGCCGCCCGACCCAGGTCGCTGCCCCCCGACACGTTGGCGCGAAAGATGTCACCCGTCGAAATCTTCGGAATGTCGAAGTACTCGGCGATGAACTCCGCCTGGGTACCCTTGCCCGCTCCCGGCGGGCCCACGAGGACAACTCTCACGAGGCTGGCAACCCTTCGTCGATGCGATCAGCGTGGCGCACGGCCCGCTAGCGCAGGAAGCCTTCGTAGTTGCGCTGCATGAGCTGGCTCTCGATCTGCTTGACCGTGTCGAGACCGACGCCAACCATGATCAACACGGCCGTACCGCCGAAGGGGAAGTTCTGGTTGTTGCCGCTTGTGATGGAGAAGAAGAAGTTCGGCAGGATCGCGATGATGCCCAGATACAACGAGCCGGGCAGGGTGATGCGCGACAGCACGAACTGCAGGTACTCCGCGGTGGGCCGCCCCGGACGGATGCCGGGGATGAACCCGCCGTACTTTTTCATGTCGTCGGCGCGCTCGACCGGATCGAAGGTGATGCCGACATAGAAGTACGTGAAGAAGATGATCAACCCGAAGTAGACGACCATGTAGATCCACGACTGCTGGTTGATGAGGTTGTTCGTCACCCATCGCTGGAAAGACGACGTGCCGTTGCCGCTGGAGGTGAGCTGGCTGATCAACTGCGGGACGTAGAGCAGGGACGAGGCGAAGATGACCGGGATGACGCCAGCCTGGTTGACCTTGAGCGGCAGGTAGGTCGACGTTCCGCCGTACTGCCGTCGTCCCACCATGCGTTTGGCGTACTGCACCGGGATGCGCCGCTGAGCCTGCTCGACGAACACGACGGCAACGATGATCGCCAGGCCCAGCGCCAGGATGAGGGTGAAGACGAAGCCGCCGGCGTTCTGCAGGATCGTCTGTCCCTCGTTGGGGATGCGCGCGGCGATCGAGGTGAACATCAGCACGCTCATGCCGTTGCCGACCCCCCGATCGGTGATCATCTCACCGAGCCACATAATCACGGCCGTGCCGGCGGTCATGCAGATGACCATCGTCGACAGCGTGAAGATGTCGCTCTTGTACAGGATCGAGTTACAGCTCGGGTCGGAGCCACTGAACAGCTGTCCGGACCGGGCGAGAGCGATGAAACCGGTGGACTGCAAAATAGCCAGGCCGATTGTCAGGTAGCGGCTGTACTGGGTCAGCTTCTGCTGCCCGGACTGCCCTTCCTGCTTGAGCTGTTCGAAGCGCGGAATGACCACCACTAGCAGCTGGATAATGATGCTGGCGGTGATGTAGGGCATGATGCCGAGCGCGAATGCGGACAGCCGTAGCAGCGCCCCCCCGGAGAACAGGTTGATCAACGAATAGACGTTGGCATTTGCGCCGTTCTCGGCCGCCTTGAGGCAGGTGTTGATCGCGTGCGTGTTCGTGTTGGGCGTCGGCACCGAGGCGCCGAGGCGGTACAACGCGATCATCGCGAGAGTGAACAGCAGCTTCTTGCGCAGGTCCGGCGTACGGAACGCGGATGCGAATGCGCTGAGCACGGATCCTCCTGCTGGGGATCGTCAGGTGGCCAAGTGGCCGGCCAGGTTCATGCCCCGGATCGGAACAGACGCACCCAGGCTAACAGCCAGCGTGCGGCGGGGATAACGCATCGGCGGGGCCGGGTTAGCTCCGGTCCCGCCGTGCGTCGGTGCTTATCGTTTCGTGACCGAGCCCCCGGCCGCGACGATCTTGTCGCGGGCCGTGTCGGAGAAGGCGTCGGCTGTGATGTCCAGCTTGACCGATCCGAGGTCGCCGTTGCCGAGGACCTTGACCGGCTCGCCCTTGCGGACGGCGCCGGCGGCGACAAGCTCGTCGACCCCTACGGCGCCCCCGGTGGGGAAGAGCTCGGCGAGTTTGGCGACGTTGACGACCTGGAACTCGACCCGGAAGGCGTTGCGAAAGCCCTTGAGCTTCGGCAGCCGCATGTGGATCGGCATCTGGCCACCCTCGAAGCCGGCCGGCACCTGATACCGGGCCTTGGTGCCCTTGGTGCCCCGACCGGCGGTCTTGCCCTTGGAGCCCTCACCGCGGCCCACCCGGGTCTTCTTGGTGTGGGAACCCGGCGCGGGACGAAGATGGTGCACCTTCAGCGGTCCGCTACTCATGTCTACTCGACCTCCTCGACCGACACGAGGTGCGTGACGGTCGCGACCATGCCACGGATCTCCGGGCGATCTTGCTTGACGACCACATCGTGGATGCGTTTGAGACCAAGCGTGCGCAGCGTCTGACGCTGGTTGCGCTTGTTCCCGATCCCCGAGCGGGTCTGGGTTATCTTCAGCCGGCTCATGCTCAGGCTCCCTGCCCGGCGCGCGCCCGCAGCAGACCCGCCGGTGCGACGTCCTCGAGCGGCAAACCGCGGCGAGCCGCGACCTCCTCGGGCCGGACGAGCGCCTTCAGCGCGGCCACCGTAGCGTGCACGATGTTGATCGGATTGTCCGAGCCCAGCGACTTCGACAGGACGTCGTGAATGCCGGCGCACTCGAGCACGGCACGCACCGGTCCGCCGGCGATCACGCCGGTACCCGGGCTGGCCGGCTTGAGCAGGACGACACCGGCGGCCTTCTCGCCCTGGACCGGATGCGGGATGGTCTGCTGGATCCGCGGTACCTTGAAAAAGTTCTTCTTGGCCTCCTCGACACCTTTCGCGATGGCGGCCGGAACCTCCTTCGCCTTGCCGTAGCCGACGCCGACCGTTCCGTCACCGTCACCGACGACGACCAGCGCCGTGAAGCTGAACCGGCGGCCACCCTTAACTACCTTGGCGACGCGGTTGATCGTCACTACTCGTTCGAGGTGGGCGCTCTTCTCCGGAGCGTTCTGCCCCCGGCCACCGTCGCGGCGGTCACGGCGCTCGCCGCGCTCGCCGCCTCGGTCGGTCGTGCCGCCCGTACGGGCTCCGCGCTGCGGTCCGGGCATCAGACGTTCCCCTCAGTTGCGTTCGTCATTCTAGAATTCCAATCCGGCTTCGCGGGCCGCGTCGGCGAACGCCGCGATCCGCCCGGTGTAGGTGTTGCCAGCGCGGTCGAAGACGACCTTGCTGACACCGGCGGACTTGGCCGCTTCAGCGAGTTGGGCACCCACCTGCTTGGCCCGCGCTGTCTTGTCGCCGTCGTCGAGCTTGTACGTCGATACCGATGCCAGCGTCACGCCCTTCGCATCGTCGACGACCTGCGCGAACAGATGCCGCGACGAGCGGGTGACGACCAGGCGGGGCCGATCGGCCGTGCCGACGACCTTCTTGCGCAACCGGAAGTGCCGGCGTGCCTTGGCGACCCGGCGGGTCGCCGCGACCCCGGCCGACCGGCGTGCCTGCTTGGCGATACTCGAGGCGCCCACTCAACTCACCTGCTCTTCGCGAGAGCGCTCATCGCTGAGATTCGCTCCGTTGCACGCGCGGAGGTCCTCGTGAGGCTGTTCAATCATTTCTTACCGGCCTTTCCAGCCTTGCGACGGATGACCTCACCCTGGTAGCGCACGCCCTTGCCCTTGTACGGGTCGGGCTTGCGCAGCTTGCGGATGTTGGCGGCCACCTCGCCTACCTTCTGCTTGTCGATGCCATCGACGGCGAAACGGGTCGGCGCCTCGACACGGAACGAGATGCCCTCGGGAGCGGGGACCAGCACCGGATGCGAGAACCCGAGCGCGAACTCCAGATCACTGCCCTTGGCAGTCACGCGGTAACCGGTTCCGACGATCTCGAGGGTTTTCGTGTAGCCGGCCGTCACGCCCGTCACCATGTTGGCGATCAGGGTGCGCGACAGGCCGTGCAGCGACTTCGAGAGGCGCTCGTCGTCGGGACGCAGCACGGTGAGCGTGCCGCTGTCGCTGTCGCGGGCGACCGTGATCGGCGCCGCAACGGTGTGGCTCAGGGTGCCCTTCGGACCCGTCACCGTCACCTGCTGTCCGTCGATCGCGACCTCGACGCCCGTCGGTACGGGCACCGGCAGCTTGCCAATTCGGCTCATGTCATTCCCTACCAGACATAGGCGAGGACTTCCCCGCCTACTCCACGCTTAGCAGCCTGCCGGTCGGTCAGCAGGCCGGAGGACGTCGACAGAATCGCAATGCCCAGGCCACCGAGGACGCGCGGCATGCCCGTCGACTTCGCGTATACCCGCAGGCCAGGCTTGGACACCCGGCGCACCCCGGCGATGCTGCGCTCCCGGTTGGGCCCGTATTTCAGGTCGAGGGTGAGCACGCGGCCCACCTGACCCTCCGGGGCGTCAGCGACGCGGAAGCTCGCGATGTAACCCTCCTGCTTGAGGATCTCCGCGATGTGACTCTTGAGCTTGGAATGCGGCATCACCACCTCGTCGTGGAACGCCGAGTTCGCGTTGCGCAAGCGAGTGAGCATGTCTGCGATCGGGTCGGTCATGGTCATGAGCGTGCCTCCGCGATGAGCGCGCCACACGAGGGCAGCGGGCGGAGCTTCGGGTGGTGCTGGGTCATGTTGCTCTACTTTCTCGCCGCGGTTCCCCGCAGGGCCTACGGCGAAGGTTGGTTACCAGGATGACTTGGTGACACCCGGCAGCTCGCCCGCGTGCGCCATCTCGCGCAGGCAGATACGGCACAGGCCGAACTTCTTGTACACCGCCTGCGAACGCCCGCACCGCTGACAGCGGGTATATCCGCGCACCTTGAACTTCGGCTTGGCCGCGGCCTTCATGACTAGTGCTGTCTTCGCCATACTGCTCAGTTCTCCTTGAACGGGAAGCCGAGCGCCTTCAGCAGCGAGCGTCCCTGGTCGTCGTTGTTGGCCGTCGTGACCACGGTGATGTCCATCCCGCGCTGCCGGTCGATGGAGTCGGGGTCGATCTCGTGGAACATCGACTGCTCGTTCAGGCCGAAGGTGTAGTTGCCGTTGCCGTCGAACTGCTGGTCGGACAGGCCACGAAAGTCGCGGATGCGGGGCAGCGCGAGCGACAGCAGCCGGTCGAGGAACTCCCACATCCGATCACCGCGGAGGGTGACCTTCGCACCGATGGGCATGCCCTCACGCAGCTTGAACTGCGCGATCGACTTGCGCGCCTTCTGCACGAGCGGCTTCTGGCCGGTGATCAGCGTGAGGTCGCGAACTGCGCCGTCCATGAGCTTGCTGTCCTTGGCCGCCTGGCCCACACCCATGTTCACGACGATCTTGACCAGGCCTGGCACCTGCATCGGGTTACCGAACGAGTACTGCTCCCGTAGCGCGGGGGCGATCTCCTCGCGGTAGCGCAGCTTGAGCCGCGGCGCCTCGCTAGTGGCAGTCATCACAGGTCCTTCCCCGAACGGCGCGACGTGCGCACGTTCTTGCCGTTCTCCTCGTCACGCCGGTATCCGACGCGGGTGGCCTTGCCTTCGCTGTCGATCACCATGACGTTGCTCGCGCTGATGGCCGCCTCGACGTGCTCGATGCCGCCTGCCTTGGCGCCGCGGGCGGTTGTGCTGACGCGCGTGTGTTTCTTGACCCGGTTGACACCTTCGACGACGACCTTGTTCGTCAACGGATCGGCCGCGATGACCTTGCCCTTGACGCCGCGATCCTTACCGGCGATGACGACGACCTCGTCACCCTTCTTGACCTTCATGTCAGAGCACCTCCGGTGCCAGCGAGATGATCTTCATGAACTTTTTGTCGCGCAGCTCGCGGCCCACCGGACCGAAGATGCGGGTGCCGCGCGGTTCGCCGTCTGCCTTGATCAGCACAGCGGCATTCTCGTCGAAGCGGATGTAGCTCCCGTCGGGACGACGCCGCTCCTTGACGGTCCGCACGATGACGGCCTTCACGACGTCACCCTTCTTGACACCTGCGCCGGGCAGCGCGTCCTTGACGGTCGCGACGATGATGTCGCCGATGCCCGCATAGCGCCGGCCCGAGCCGCCCATCACGCGGATGCACAAGATCTCCTTGGCACCGGTGTTGTCGGCGACGCGCAGTCGCGACTCCTGCTGAATCACTGCTAACTCCCAGAATCGATGGTGACGAGGGGCGTTACTTGGCGCGCTCGAGAACCTCGACGACACGCCAGCGCTTGGTCGCTGACAGCGGTCGGGTCTCCATGATCAGCACACGGTCGCCGATGCCGACTTGGTTGGTCTCATCGTGCGCCTTGAGCTTGTTGGTGCGCCGCAGCACCTTGCCGTACAGCGGGTGCTTGACCCGGTCCTCGACGGCCACAACGACGGTCTTGTCCATCTTGTCGCTGACGACCAGGCCCTCACGGGTCTTGCGGTAGGTCGTCCGGGCGAGGTCGCCGCCGGCCTCGGGCGAATCGTGGGTAATCGTTTCCTCGCTCATGCCACACCTTCACTCGGAGCGACAGACAGCCCTAGCTCACGCTCGCGCAGGATCGTGTAGATCCGGGCGATGTCGTGGCGGACGGTACGCAGTCGCCGGTTGTTGTCCAGCTGTCCAGTGGCCATCTGGAAGCGCAGGTTGAACAGTTCTTCCTTGGCCTCACGCAGCCGCGTCTCGAGCTCGTCGTCGTGCAGCTCGCGCATCTCGTCGGTGTTCGTGGTCATTACAGCTCACCTGCCTCGCGCTTGACGATGCGACACTTCATCGGCAGCTTGTGGATTGCCCGGGTCAGCGCCTCGCGCGCCACGACCTCGTTGGGGTAGCTCAGCTCGAAGAGCACGCGCCCGGGCTTGACGTTCGCGATCCACCACTCGGGCGAACCCTTACCCGAACCCATCCGGGTCTCAGCCGGCTTCTTGGTGAGCGGACGGTCCGGGTAGACGTTGATCCACACCTTGCCGCCGCGCCGGATCCGCCGGTTGATGGCGATACGGGCCGCCTCGATCTGCCGGTTGGTGAGGTAAGCCGGCTCGAGCGCTTGGATGCCGAACTCGCCGAACGTCACCCGGGTGCCCCCGGATGCGGCACCCGAGCGGCTCGGGTGGTGCTGCTTGCGGTGCTTGACCCGCCGTGGGATGAGCATGACTCAGCTCTCCGTGCTCTCGTTGATGACCTCTTCAGTCGTCGTGACCGCGGGCGGGGCGTCGGCGGCGATCTCCGCCAGAGCCGCTGCCTCAGTGGTGACGAAGAAGGACTGGACGGACCCGGCGGCCTCAGCCGATGGCTGCGCCTCGCTGACTGGCTCGGTGGCGGCTGCCTGCTCCGCCGCGGCTTCGGTGACCGGGGCTTGCACAACCGCGGCTTCGGTGACCGCGGCTTCGGTGACCGGGGCCTCGGTGACCGGGGCCTCGGTGACCAGGGCCTCGACGTCCGGCGTCTCGGTCTCCCCCGAGGCCGCCCGACCGGCGTCGGTACTCACCCCGGTGGTGCCCTGCGAACCTGACCGGCGCGGTCGGGCCGCACCTGCCGGACGGTCCCGCCGCTGGCGCAGCGCCTCGGCGGCGACTGCTGCCTCGCGCTCGGCGCGGGACCCGGTGGGCACCTCGCCCTTGTAGATCCACACCTTGACCCCGATGCGGCCGAAAGTGGTGCGAGCCTCGTAGAACCCGTAGTCGATGTTGGCGCGCAGCGTGTGCAGCGGCACCCGGCCCTCGCGGTAGAACTCCGAGCGGCTCATCTCGGCGCCACCGAGACGACCCGAGCACTGGACCCGGATTCCCTTGACGCCCGGGCTCTTCAGCGTCGACTGCATGCTCTTGCGCATCGCGCGGCGGAAGCTCACCCGGTTGCTCAGCTGCTCGGCCACGCCCTGGGCCACCAGCTGCGCGTCACCCTCGGGGTTCTTCACCTCGAGGATGTTGAGCTGCACCTGCTTACCGGTCAGCTTCTCCAGCTCCCCACGGATCCGGTCGGCTTCGGCGCCGCGGCGGCCGATGACGATGCCCGGACGTGCGGTGTGGATGTCGACGCGAACGCGATCACGGGTGCGCTCGATCTCGACCTTGGCGATACCGGCGCGTTCCATTCCCTTGGACATGAGGCGGCGGATCGCCACGTCTTCCTTGACGTACTCCGCGTATTGCTTGTCGGCGAACCAGCGGCTCTTCCAGTCGGTGGTGATGCCGAGACGGAACCCGTTGGGATTGACCTTCTGACCCATCAGCGGGTACGTCCCTTCTGCTTGCGTGCCGAGGTGTTGACGCTCTCGACCTCGATCGTGATGTGGCTGGTGCGCTTGCGGATGCGGAAGGCCCGCCCCTGCGCACGCGGCTGGAACCGTTTGAGCGTCGGGCCCTCGTCGACGTAGGCCCGCGAGACGACGAGCGTCTCGGGGTCCAGCGAAAAGTTGTGCTCCGCGTTGGCGATCGCGCTGGCCAGCACCTTGGCGATCGGCTCGCTGGCCGCCTGCGGTGCGAACTTCAGCATCGTCAGGGCCTGGTGTGCCGGGAGGTCCCGGATCAGGTCGATGACGCGACGCGCCTTCATCGGCGTGACGTGAACGTGGGTCGCTCGCGCGATCGCGGTGCGTACCTCGTCGGTATCAGTCGTAGCCATGTCCTCGTCCGTTCCTGTCAGCCGCGCCGTGCGCGACGGTCGTCCCTGACGTGGCCCCGGAAGGTCCGCGTCGGTGCGAACTCGCCGAGCTTGTGCCCGACCATGCCCTCGGTGACGAACACCGGAACATGCTTGCGGCCGTCGTGCACGGCGATCGTGTGCCCGAGCATGTCGGGGATGATCGTCGAACGACGCGACCAGGTCTTGATCACGTTCTTGCTGCCCTTGTCGTTCTGGTCGTCGACCTTCTTGAGCAGATGGTCGTCGACGAACGGGCCCTTCTTCAAGCTGCGTGGCATCTGTCAAACCCTCTTAGCGCTTCTTGTTCGTGCGACGACGGCGGACGATGAGCTGATCACTGGCCTTGCGGCGACGGGTACGCCCCTCGGGCTTTCCGTTGGGGTTGACGGGGTGGCGCCCACCGGACGTCTTGCCCTCGCCGCCGCCGTGCGGGTGGTCGACCGGGTTCATCGCGACACCGCGGACGGTCGGGCGCTTGCCCTTCCATCGCATGCGGCCGGCCTTGCCCCAGTTGATGTTCGACTGCTCGGCATTGCCCACCTCACCGACGGTGGCGCGGCAGCGCATGTCGACGTTGCGGATCTCGCCCGAGGGCATCCGCAGTTGGGCGTACGGGCCGTCCTTGGCCACGAGCTGGACGCTGGCGCCGGCCGAGCGGGCGATCTTGGCGCCGCCGCCGGGACGCAGCTCGATGGCGTGCACCACCGTACCAACCGGAATGTTGCGCAGCGGCAGGGCGTTGCCGGGCTTGATGTCGGCGCTCGGCCCGTTCTCGATGCGGTCGCCCTGCTTGAGCAGCCGCGGCGCGATGATGTAGCGCTTCTCGCCGTCGGCATAGTGCAGCAGCGCGATTCGCGCGGTGCGGTTCGGGTCGTATTCGATGTGCGCAACCGTCGCCGGCACACCGTCCTTGTCGTGGCGGCGGAAGTCGATCACGCGGTAGGCCCGCTTGTGGCCACCACCCTGGTGTCGGGTCGTGATCTTGCCGGAGTTGTTGCGGCCACCCTTGTTGTGCAGCGGACGCACCAACGACTTCTCCGGCGTGTCCCGGGTGATCTCGGCAAAGTCCGCCACCGAGGAGCCACGGCGCCCTGGGGTGGTCGGCTTGTACTTACGGATTGCCATCGCTAGTTACCAATCTGGCCGAAGACATCGATCCGGTCGCCCTCGCGGAGGGTCACGACGGCGCGCTTGACGCTTTTGCGCTGTCCGAAGCCGGATCTGGTCCGCTTGCGCTTGCCCTGGCGGTTGAGGGTGTTGACGTCGGTGACCTTGACGCTGAACACCTTCTCGACCGCGATCTTGATCTGGGTCTTGTTTGCCAGCGGATGGACATCGAAGGTGTACTTGTTCTCGTCCAGCAGGCCGTAGCTCTTCTCCGAGATCACCGGAGCGAGCAGCACGTCGCGGGGGTCGTCAAACATCAGCTCTGCTCCTCATCGACCGTGCTGTCGTCGGCGCTGTCGGGCTGCGCAGCCTTGGGCGCGTCCTTCTTCGCCTCCGCCTTGGCCGCCGGTGCCTTCTTGACCGGCTTCACGAGCTCCACGACCGGTTCGGCATCGATCTCGGTGCTGCTCGCAGCGCCCTTGGCGGACTTACCGGTCTGCGGACCACCGAGGAATGCCTCGAGGGCGCCCTGGGTGAAGACGATGTCATCGCTGACCAGCACGTCGTAGGTGTTGAGCTGGCCCGGCTCGAGCAGATGCACGTTCTGTGCGTTGCGCAGGCTTTGCCAGGTGAGACCGTCCGAGCGCTCGGCGACAACCAGGACGTTTCTCGCGCTGCTGACCTTGGCCAGCGTCTCGGCGGCCGTCTTCGTCGACGGGGCATCGCCTGAGACGAGCGAGGAGACCACGAACAGACGGTCGTTTCGGGCCCGGTCGGAGAGGGCGCCACGCAGGGCCGCGGCCTTCATCTTCTTCGGGGTGCGCTGCGCGTAGTCGCGCGGGTGCGGGCCGTGGACCACGCCGCCGCCGACGAACTGAGGCGCGCGAGTCGAGCCCTGGCGGGCGCGGCCGGTGCCCTTCTGACGGTGCGGCTTCTTGCCGCCACCGCGAACGTCTGCCCGCGTCTTGGTCGAATGCGTGCCCTGGCGCGCCGCGGCGAGTTGCGCCACGACCACCTGGTGGATGAGCGGCACATTGGTCGGCACGTCGAAGATCTCGGCAGGCAGCTCGACGGTGCCCGCCTTGCCCGTGCCGCCCGCTGGCGTCTGGACGGTGAGAGAGAGTGTCACGGTCATGCCCCCTTGACTGCCGTGCGGACGAGCACGAGGCCGCCACGCGGGCCGGGGATGGCGCCCTTGATGAGCAGCAGCCCGCGCTCGGCGTCGACCCTGTGGACGGTCAGGCTCTGTGTCGTCTGGGTCTCGAAGCCCATCCGGCCGGCCATCTTCATGCCCTTGAAGACGCGACCAGGAGTGGCGCAGGCGCCGATCGAGCCCGGCTTGCGATGGTTGCGGTGCGAGCCGTGCGAGGACGACACGCCGTGGAAGCCGTGGCGCTTCATGACGCCGGCGGTGCCCTTGCCCTTGGTGGTGCCCGTGACATCGACGAGCGCGCCTTCGGCGAAGGCGTCGACTCCGATCTCCTGTCCGATCGTGTAGTCCTCGATCGAGTCGGTGCGCACCTCGACCAGATGGCGGCGCGGCGTGACCTCGGCGGCCTTGAAGTGCCCGGCCACCGGCTTGGTGACCTTGCGCGGGTCAATCTGGCCGAAAGCGAGCTGGATAGCTGTGTAGCCGTCCTTCTCCTGCGTCCGGATCTGGGTGACGACGCACGGCCCGGCCTTGACGACAGTCACCGGAACAATCCGGTTGTTCTCGTCGAAGACCTGGGTCATGCCGAGCTTCTCGCCCAGCAGGCCCCGCTGGGCGGTACCAGTTTCGTTAGCCATTGGTCTGCAATCTCCGCTGCTTCTACTGAATGTTTACGTCGACGCTGGCGGGCAGGTCGATGCGCATGAGCGCGTCGACCGTCTTCGGAGTCGGGTCGAGGATGTCGATCAGCCGCTTGTGGGTGCGCATCTCGAAGTGCTCTCGGCTGTCCTTGTACTTGTGCGGCGACCGGATGACGCAATAGATGTTCTTCTCCGTCGGCAACGGCACCGGACCGACGACCCGTGCGCCGGTGCGCGTCACGGTCTCGACGATCTTGCGAGCACTGGCGTCGATGGCCTCGTGGTCATAGGCCTTGAGCCGAATGCGGATCTTCTGTCCCGCCATGGTGGCAAATCCTCACTGTCTTGCTGCCTCAGGACCGAGCTCGCCCGCCGGGAACGGCGAGAAGCGGTGGTGCCGGGTGGATCTCGATGCTCAGCGTGCGCTAGCGCACGTCCTACGCAGCAAGATCCAACCCGTGGTGCAAGTGCTACTTGACGATCTTGGTAACGCGTCCCGCGCCGACGGTCCGGCCACCCTCACGGATGGCAAACCGCAGGCCGTCCTCCATGGCGATCGGCTGGATCAGCGCGACCGTCATCTCGGTGTTGTCACCCGGCATGACCATCTCGGTGCCCTCAGGGAGGGTCACCACGCCAGTCACGTCCGTGGTGCGGAAGTAGAACTGCGGGCGGTAGTTGTTGAAGAACGGCGTGTGCCGGCCGCCTTCGTCCTTCGAGAGAATGTAGACGTTGGCCTCGAAGTCGGTGTGCGGGGTGGTCGTGCCGGGCTTGATGACGACCTGGCCACGCTCGACGTCCTCACGCTTGATACCGCGCAGGAGCAGTCCGACGTTTTCGCCGGCCTGGCCCTCGTCGAGCAGCTTGCGGAACATCTCGATGCCCGTAACCGTGGTGGTCTGCTTGACCGGGTGAATGCCGATGATGTCGACGGTCTCGTTGACCTTCAACACCCCGCGCTCAATGCGACCGGTGACGACCGTGCCACGGCCGGTGATGGTGAAGACATCCTCGACCGGCATCAGGAACGGCTTCTCGATCTCGCGCACTGGCTGCGGAACCGATTCGTCGACCGCGTCCATCAGCTCGACGATCTTCTGGCCCCACTCGGGGTCGCCCTCGAGTGCCTTCAGCGCGGACACCCGCACGATCGGGGCATCGTCGCCCGGGAACTCGTACTGGGTCAGCAGCTCACGAACCTCGAGCTCGACGAGCTCCATGATCTCCTCGTCGTCG
>JAYTRE010000304.1:0-18775 GCA_043746395.1 Pseudonocardiales bacterium | reverse complement strand
GACGAAGCCCCCGGAATCCGGGGGCTTCATGGTGGGCGATACTGGGATTGAACCAGTGACCCCTACCGTGTCAAGGTAGTGCTCTCCCACTGAGCTAATCGCCCCTATGTACACCGCGGCGCGGTGGTTGTGTCATGCGAGGCGGCGGCGGGAATCGAACCCGCGTACAGGGCTTTGCAGGCCCTTGCCTAAGCCACTCGGCCACGCCGCCCTGAGCACCGGCGACCGCCGGCCACCTCGGCACGCCGAACAATCGGCGCCGAGGACGGTGCCTCGAGCGGACGACGGGATTCGAACCCGCGACCCTCACCTTGGCAAGGTGATGCGCTACCAGCTGCGCTACGTCCGCGATACAAACGCACCCGATTTCCGTTCCGAGTGCCGGGCGATGACTCTATCCGATCGGCTCAGCGCCATCCAATCCGCCGGCTGGCCTCCGACGATCCGCAGCGGGCGCGGCGACTCGAGTCTTCAACCGCAACCACAATGCTCCGACCTGGGCGGCCAGCTCGGCCCGGGATCCGTCGTTGGTGAGTACCTCGTCGGCGACCGCCCGCCGCTGCTCGTCGCTCGCCTGAGCCGCCATCCGGGCCCGTGCCTGAGCCTCCGGCAGTCCGCGGCGGGCCAGCCGCGTGAACCTCGTGTCCGGGTCGGCCCCCACCACGACCACCACGTCGAACTGAGCGGCCAGGCCACCCTCGACGAGCAGCGGCACGTCGTAGACCACAATCGCGTCGGCAGGAGCAGCCGCCGCCAACTCCGCGGAACGCGCCCCAACGAGCGGATGCACGATCGCGTTGAGATCGGCTCGTGCCGTCTCGTCGGTGAAAACGATCGACGCCAGGGCGGCTCGGTCCAGCGATCCGTCCACGGCCAGGACATCGCGACCGAACCGGCCCACCACGGCGTCCAAACCCGGGGTGCCCGCCTCGACCACCTCACGCGCGATCGCGTCGGCGTCGATGACCACCGCACCGCGCTCGGCAAGCAGCGCTGCGACGGTGCTCTTGCCCGACCCCACCCCGCCCGTCAGTCCCACCATCACGACGGCGAGGCTACCGAGATGCGTGGCATGCCGCACCGCCCGCTGGACGGCAAATGGCCCGCAGACACAGTCTGCGGGCCATTCTTGACATCCGATGTCTCAGCGGCCGGCGAGCTTCTCCCGCAGCGCCGCCAGTGCCTCGTCTGAGGCCAGCGTGCCGCTCGTCTCCGGAGCCTCGGACGTGTACGACGTCGACCCACCGGTATCGGCGGCCGCCGCGGCATCGGCCTGCTGAGCACCCACAAGCTGCTTGCGGTGCGCCTCGAAGCGCTCACGAGCGGCCGCGTACCGCTTCTCCCACGCCTCGCGCTGCGTGTCGTAGCCGGGCAGCCACTCCTGCGTGTCGGGGTCGAACCCGTCGGGATAGATGTAGTTGCCCTTGTCGTCGTACTGGGCCTCCATCCCGTACTGCGCCGGGTCGAAGCTCTCGTCGCCCAGCACGCCCTCGTTCGCCTGCTTGAGCGACAGCGAGATGCGGCGGCGCTCCAGGTCGATGTCGATGACCTTCACCAACAGATCGTCGCCGACCTGCACGACCTGCTCGGGGATCTCGACGTGCCGCTCGGCCAGTTCGGAGATGTGCACCAGTCCCTCGATGCCGTCCTGAACGCGCACGAACGCACCGAACGGCACCAGCTTGGTGACCTTGCCAGGGACGACCTGCCCGATCTGGTGGGTGCGGGCGAACTGGCGCCACGGGTCTTCCTGGGTCGCCTTGAGCGACAGCGAAACCCGCTCGCGCTCGAGGTCGATGTCCAGTACCTCGACGGTGACCTCCTGGCCCACCTCGACGACCTCGCTCGGGTGGTCGATGTGCTTCCAGGACAGCTCCGACACGTGCACCAGGCCATCGACGCCGCCGAGATCGACGAAGGCGCCGAAGTTGACGATCGAGGAGACCACACCGGTGCGCACCTGGCCCTTGGCCAGCTTGTTGAGGAACTCGCTGCGTACCTCGGACTGCGTCTGCTCGAGCCAGGCCCGACGCGACAGCACCACGTTGTTGCGGTTCTTGTCCAGCTCGATGATCTTGGCCTCAAGCGTCTTGCCTACGTAGGGCTGCAGGTCGCGCACGCGCCGCATCTCGACGAGCGATGCGGGCAGGAAGCCGCGCAGGCCGATGTCGATGATCAGGCCACCCTTGACGACCTCAATCACCGTGCCCTCGACAACCTCGTCGTTCTCCTTCTTCTGCTCGATCGTGCCCCACGCCCGCTCGTACTGGGCGCGCTTCTTGGACAGGATCAGCCGTCCCTCCTTGTCCTCCTTCTGGAGAACCAGCGCCTCGATCTGATCGCCGACAGAGACGACCTCGTTGGGGTCGACGTCGTGCTTGATCGAGAGTTCGCGAGAGGGGATGACGCCCTCGGTCTTGTAGCCGATGTCGAGCAGAACCTCGTCCCGGTCGACCTTGACGATGGTGCCCTCGACGATGTCGCCATCGTTGAAGTACTTGATCGTGGAATCGATGGCGGCGAGGAAATCATCGGCGCTGCCGATGTCGTTGATTGCGACTTGCGGCGTTGTCCGGGCTTCGGTGAGCGACGTCATTGAGTAGGGAGATCCTGACAGTGGTCGAACGGTCGCGGACAGTCCGGATCGCCGGACGAAGTGACCGACGAGCGGCCTACTCCATGTCGAGGCCACAGACCCATCTCGCAGGCGCCAGCCTACTCCCGCCGGACGTACAGCCCGAAATCCGGCCGGCCTGGACACTCCCGCGGACCTGGCAGGATCGAGCCTCGTGGCACACATCGTGAAGGCGACGGGCGTCGTACGCCGTGCGGCCGACGCCGCGAGCACCGTTCGGGCCAACCGGCGCTGGTGGGACGCCGATGCGGATAGCTACCACGCCGCCCACGGGGAATTCCTGGGCGCGGCCGACTTTGTCTGGTCTCCGGAGCGGTTGCGGGAAGCCGACGCGCGACTGCTCGGCGACACGGCCGGCAAGCGCGTGCTCGAGGTCGGCTGTGGTGCCGCGATGTGCTCGCGGTGGCTCGTCGGGCAGGGCGCGCACCCCGTTGGCTTCGACCTCTCGGCCGGCATGCTGCGCCACGCCCGCCAGGCTTCCGTGGCAACCGGGATCGACGTGCCGCTTGTGCAGGCCGATGCGCAGCACCTGCCCTTCCGTGACGGCGCCTTCGACGTCGTCTTCACCGCTTTCGGCGCCGTGCCGTTCGTCGCGGACTCCGCCCGGGTCATGCGCGAGGTGGCGCGGGTGCTGCGACGCGACGGACGCTGGCTGTTCGCAGTCACCCACCCGCTGCGCTGGTCCTTCCCCGACGACCCGGGCCCGGACGGGTTGACCGCGACCATGCCGTACTGGGACCGCACGCCCTACGTCGAGTACGCCGCCACCGGCGAGGCGACCTACGTCGAGCATCACCGCACGCTCGGCGACCGGGTGCGCGAGATCGCGGCGGCGGGATTCCGGCTGCTCGACATCGTCGAACCGGAGTGGCCGGCCGGGCATGTGGAGCAGTGGGGCCAGTGGTCACCGCTGCGCGGGGCGATCCTGCCCGGCACCGCGATCTACGTCTGCGCGCTCTCGTAGCGCAAGTACGGCCCGGGGTCAGTGGGCGGCCTCGTGCCAGGTGCGCCCGACGCCGACGGAGACGTCCAGCGCAACGTCGAGGGAGTAGGCGCCGCCCATCTCGCGGCGTACCAGCGCCTCGACCTGCGCGCGCTCGCCCGCAGCGATCTCCAGCACCAACTCGTCGTGGACCTGCAGGAGCAGCCGCGATCGCAGTCCCGCCTCGGCCAGGCCCCGGTGGACACCCAGCATCGCCACCTTGATGATGTCGGCGGCGCTGCCCTGGATCGGCGCATTGAGCGCAGCCCGTTCCGCCATCTCGCGCAGGTTGCGGTTGTCGCTGTTGAGCTTGTCGAGATAACGGCGCCGACCCATGATCGTCTCGGTGTAACCGGTTTGCCGCGCGTCCTCGACGATTGAGCGCAGGTAGTCGCGCACCCCCCCGAAGCGGGTGAAGTAGGCCTCCATCTGGGCGCGGGCCTCCTCGGGCGTGATCTTGAGTTGACGCGCCAACCCGAAGGCCGACAGGCCATAGGCAAGCCCGTACGACATGGCCTTGACCCGCCTCCGCAGTTCGGCGTCGATCCGCTCCGGCGGCAGATCGAACGCGCGCGAGGCGACGAACGTGTGCAGGTCTTCGCCTGTCGTGAACGCCTCGATAAGCCCGGCATCGCGCGACAGATGCGCCATGATCCGCATCTCGATCTGGCTGTAGTCGGCCGTCATCAGCGATTCGAAGCCGGCCCCTACCGTGAATGCCTCCCGAATCCGCCGGCCCTCGGCCGTCCGAACCGGGATGTTCTGCAGGTTGGGGTCCGTCGAGGACAGCCGGCCGGTCGCGGCCACTGTCTGGTTGAAGGTGGTGTGAATGCGGCCGTGATCGTCGATGAGCGGCAGCAGCCCGTCGATGACGCTCTTGAGCCGCGCGACCTCGCGATGCCGCAGCAACAGCTCGAGCACCGGGTGTTCGGTCCGGACAAAGAGGTCGGCGAGCGCATCCGCGTCGGTGGTGTAGCCGGTCTTGATCTTCTTTGTCTTCGGCAGTGCGAACTGGTCGAAGAGCACTTCCTGCAGCTGCTTGGGCGAACCGAGGTTGAACTCGCGGCCAGCCAGCTGCTGCACGTCATGCTCCACCGCCTTCACAGCCGCACCGAGCTCGGCCTGCAGTGCGACGAGGGCATCGGTGTCGACGGCGATGCCAGTGGCCTCCATGTCGGCGAGCACGAACGTCAGCGGCAGCTCGAGCGCGGCGAGCAGCTGGACCGCGCCGCCCTGCTCCAGCGCGGCGTCAAAGGCCGTCGCGAGGTCGCGGACCGCGGTGGCCCGGACCGTCTCGGCCTTAGCGAGCGCATCGTCGGACTCCTCCAGCCCGCCGTCGAGGGTGAGCTGGCCGGACTCCTCGACATTGGTCCGAAGCTCGCGGTGCAGGTAACGCAGCGCGAGGTCGGCGAGATCGAAGGACCGCTGATCGGGGCGCAGCAGGTAGCCGGCGAGCTGGGTGTCGCTGGTGACGCCATTGAGCGTCCAGCCGTGTTGCGCCAGGGCGAGCAGCGGCCCCTTCACGTCGTGGGCGGCCTTAGCGATGTCCGGGTCGGCAAGCCAGACCCCGAGACCGGCCTCGTCGTCCGGGTCCAGCTCTTGGGGGATGAGCAGGGCCGCAGCACCGTCGGAGGTGGCCAGGGCGAGCCCGCTCAGCGAGCCGGTACCCCGGCCCCAGCGGCCGCGAAACGCCAGCCCGACGCGGGCGCCATCGCGGGCGTGCGCGTCGAGCCACGCGGTCACCTCGCCGGCACCCAGCCGGGTCGCGGCGATGTCAAAGCCCTCCTGGGCCTCGGGCTCAGCTGCCTCCACCGTGGCGAACAGGCGGTCCCGCAACACCCGAAACTGCAAGTCGTCGAACAGTCGGTGCACCTCGTCGCGGTCCCACTGTTCGCGCTGCAGCTGGTCTGGGATCAGCTCTAGCTCGACGTCGGTGACCAGCTCGGTGAGCTGGCGATTGCGCAGCACACTGGCGAGGTTCTCCCGCAGCGCGTCGCCGACCTTGCCGGTGACGGTATCCACGCGCTCGACGAGCTCGGTGAGCGAGCCGTACTCGCGCACCCACTTGGCGGCTGTCTTCTCCCCCACCCCGGGGATCCCTGGGAGGTTATCGCTCGGATCACCGCGCAGCGCTGCGAAGTCGGGATACTGCCGGGGGGACAAGCCGTACTTGGACTGCACCTCCTCCGGGGTGAAGCGGGTGAGATCGCTGACGCCACGCCGCGGGTACAGCACGGTCACCCGGTTGGTAACGAGCTGCAGGGCGTCGCGGTCGCCAGTGCAGATGAGGACCTGCATGCCGGCCTCGCTGGCCTGCGTGGTGAGGGTCGCGATGACGTCGTCAGCTTCGTAGCCTTCGACAGCCAAAGAGCGGATGTGCAGCGCGTCGAGTACCTCCCGGATCAGCGTGACCTGGCCGCGGAAATCCTCCGGTGTTTCGGAGCGACCCGCCTTGTACTCGGCGTAGGCCGCGCTGCGGAACGTCTTGCGGGAGACGTCGAATGCGACGCCGATATGGGTCGGTTCCTCGTCGCGCAGGAGGTTGATCAGCATCGAAGTGAAGCCGAAGACCGCGTTGGTGGGCTGGCCGGTGGTGGTCGACATCTCCACCTCGCGCAACGCGTAGAAGGCGCGGTAGGCGAGGGAGTGCCCGTCGAGCAGGAGGAGCTTGGCAGTCTGCGCGGGCGCCGTCACGCTAGCCGAGTCTAGGGGCGGTGACCGACAGCACGAACCGGCTCAGGCACCCCGGCGTACGGCGCGCGAGCCGAAACCCGCCCGCTGGGCTCGCACCAGCCGGGCCCGCCGCAGCACGGCCATCCGCTCGGGAGCCGCCGACATGCCCAGTGACCGGCGCAGCACGCTCGTCGGCGCCAGGCGATGCATGACGAGCGGGGCGAAACCGAGGCGCGCGAGGTAGCGGTTGGCTTCCCGCGACCCGGAGGCGGCAGTGGCCAGGATCCGGTCGACGCCCAGCTCCTCCGACAGGTTAACCGCCGCGGCTAGCAGCATCCGACCGACGCCGCGACGCCGGTGCCCCGGCGCAACGACCAGGTGCGTGACGTGCAGGACCGGGGTTAGGTCGATCGCGCCGACCTCGTCACGCTTGGCGACGAGCAATCCCACGAGCGCACCGCTTGCGTCGTCGACTGCCACGAGCAGCGTGCGCTCGGCCGCGTCGAGGATCTCGATCAGCCTGGCTTCCAGATGGGCCTGAGTCGAGTCGAGCAGGGCCCGGCCGCTGAACGTACCCGAGGACAGGTCGATCGCGCAGACGAGTCCTACGAGGCCCGCCACGTCCGCGTGCTCTGCCGGTCGAACCCGCGCGGCTACCCGTGACACGATGGCGGTCTCCTCTGCATCCGGTGGCTGCGCTCGGGCAATGTCGGACTGCTATCGCAAACGATAGAGGCCGTTCGATTCGCCGCGGCACCACCCCTGTCTCGAGTGGCAGATACCTGAACGTGACCTTCCCGGAGGCGCCAGACCCGGCTAAGATGTAGCGATTTCCTCGCCCAGGTAGGCCGCCCGGACGCGGTCGTCAGCAAGCAGCTCCTGCCCGGTCCCGTGGAGCACGATCTCGCCGGTCTCGAGGACATAGCCCCGGTTGGCCAGCGCCAGCGCCTGAGCGGCGTTCTGTTCGACGAGCAGCACGGTGACCCCGGTCTGGTTGACCTGCCGGATGATGTCGAAGATCTGGGCGACGATCAACGGTGCCAAGCCCATGGACGGCTCGTCGAGCAGCAACAACCGGGGCTGGCCCATCAGCGCCCGTCCGATGGCAAGCATCTGCTGCTCGCCACCCGACAGCGTGCCCGCCTGCTGCTTGTAGCGCTCGCGGAGCCGGGGGAACATGACCAGCACTCGCTCCACCTCGGCCGCGTCCACGCTCTTGAACCGGAAGGCTCCCATCTCCAGGTTCTCCGCGACCGTCATCCGCGGAAAGACGTGCCGGCCCTCCGGGACGTGGCAGATGCCCATGTTGATCAGATGATGGGCGGGAATCCCGTCGATGCGCTCGCCTTCATAGGTGATCGACCCCAGCGAGGGGCGCAGCATGCCAGACACGGTCTTCTGGGTCGTCGTCTTCCCGGCGCCATTGGCCCCGAGCAGCGCCACGATCTCGCCTTCGTTCACCTCGAAGGAAACACCCTTCAGCGCCCGGATGTTGCCGTAGCGGACCTCAATGTCGTTCACCTCGAGCATCGTCATTCGGTCCCTTCGGCCTGTCCGGTGAGCTCGTCCAGCGAGGTCGCGGTGTCGATGCGGTGTAGCTCGGGCTGGTGGGCCACCTCGGCGACCGCTTCGTCGGTCGTCGTGCCGAGGTAGGCGGCGATGACGGCCGGGTCGCGCTGGATCTCGTCGGGCGTCCCCTCGGCGATCTTCTCGCCGAAGTTCAGCACGATCAGCCGGTCGGCGACCGACATGACCAGCTTCATGTCGTGCTCGATGAGCAGCACACCGATGTCGTCGTCGGTGTTAATGCTCCTGATCAGCGTGGCCAGCTCGCGTTTCTCGGCCGGGTTGGTACCGGCGGCGGGCTCGTCCAGCAGGATCACGCCGGGATCAGTGCCGAGCGCACGGGCGATCTCCAGGCGGCGCTGCTCGCCGTAGGCCAGCGAGGAGGCGACGTCGTTGGCACGCGCCTGCAGCCCGACCCGGCGCAGCAGCTCGTAAGCCCGGGCCGTGCTCTCACGCTCCTCCCGGCGTTGCCAGGGCATGCCGAGCATCGCAGCGACCGGGCCGGACTTCTGCCGCGTCTCCACGCCGACCTTGACGTTCTCCAGGGCGGTGAGCGCAGGGAACAGGCGAATGTTCTGGAACGTGCGGGCGACACCGAGGCGATTGACAACGTGGGTCGGCTTGCCGACGACGCTGATCGGCGCCGAGCCGGCCCGGGCCCGAACAGTCACGGTGCCTTCCTGCGGCGTGTAGACACCGGTGAGGGAGTTGAACAGCGATGTCTTGCCCGCGCCGTTCGGGCCGATGATGGCCAGCACCTCCCCGCGGCGCATGTGCAGGCTGACGTCGTTGAGGCTGGTCACTCCACCGAATCGCAGCGTGACGTGGTCCACGTCGAAGACCAGCTCGTCGGCTGCCACGCTCGGCTGGTTCACCGCGATCCCCCCATTCCCTCGCCGAGTGGCACCGCGTCGGTCTCGGCGCTCTGGACATCGGAGAAGTGACTCAACTCGGCGGCCCGCCGCCGGGCCGGGATGAGCCCCGCCGGCCGGAAGATCATCATCAGCAGGACGACCGCACCGATCCACATGAGCTTGTCTGCTGGCGGTACCTGGTACTTCAGGAACTCCGGCAGCCAGGTCAGCATCGCAGCGCCAGCCAGCGCCCCGGACAGCGACCCCATGCCGCCGAACACGACGTAGGCGACGATCAGGATCGAGTTGTTGAGCACGAAGTTGTCCGGGGTGAAGGTGCCGATCTGACTGGCGAAGAAGACGCCCGCGACACCCGAGGTCGACGCGCCGATCGCGAACGCCGCCAGCTTCACCTTGGTGGTGTTGATGCCGGTGGCCTGTGCCGCGACCTCGTCCTCACGCACGGCGGCCCACGCCCGGCCGAGGCGAGACTGCTCGAGCCGGCGGAACGCCAGAATGATGACGACCAGGAAGACCAGCAGCAGGTACCAGTACTGCAGCTGGTTCAGACCCCACTCGATGCGAATGGGGCCGAGGTGGATCGAGGCGTAGGGCACCGACTTGGTATGCGTCCCGGTGTCGTTCGTCGTGCCCTCGCTGCCGTTGGTGATGTTCTTGGCGTTCACCGCGGCCAGGTGGATGATCTCGCCGAAACCCAACGTGACGATCGCCAGGTAGTCCCCCCGCAGCCGCAAGGTGGGGGCGCCGAGCAGCAGCCCGGCGAGCAGGCAGACGAGAATGGCGAACGGAATCGTCAGCAGCGGAGTCATGTGCAGCCAGCTCGGCGGTCGCACCGGCAGCGAACCGACCAGGTAGGCCGTCGTGTACGAGCCGATGGCATAGAAGGCGATGAACCCGAGGTCGAGCAGCCCGGCCCAACCGACAACGACGTTCAGACCCACCGCCAGCAGCATCGACACCCCGATCTCGGTGACGAGGACCTGCTGCCAGAAGCCGGTGGCTGTCGGTGGGTAGAACAGGGCGGCCGCGACCGCGATCAGCAGCGCGGACCGCGCCGCGCCGGGCGCTGAGAGGTATCCCAGGGCCTGGCCCGTGGTCGAGACCGGCTTGGCGGGCACGCCCCGCATTTCGCCGGCGCGCTCACGCTCGGCTTTGACCCGAGGCGAAGTGGCGACGACGAAGCCGGCGGCGCCGGTGAGGAACAGCGCGGCCGCAGCCATCCAGCCGCCTGCTCCGAGGTTCTGCCAGGCACCGGTCGCGCCGTCGAAGCTGGTCAGCGCCGCGACAGTGCTGATGTCGTAGAGCGTGATGAGCGTGATGACCGCTCCGGCGGCGCCGATGGCGGCGGCAAGCCAACCCACCACTCGTTGGCGCCACCAGGCGGCAATCCCGGACACGACAACGGACCCCGCGAGCAACGCCCAGCCCAGCCAGGTCAGGTACTGCATGGCGATCGTTTCCAGGCCGGAGCCGAGGAAGAGGGCGCGGGTGCCGGAGATGGACAGGTTCTTGTTCGCGGGCGAGAACCACCTCGCGTCAATCAGCGCGAGCAGGCCCAGCACGCCGCCGAGCGCCACCAAAGGCAGGCCGGGCCGGAACGCGAGCACCCGGGACACGAACTCTTTGCTGTGCGCTTGCTCTCGTGTGGTCAAGGCAGAGGCCAGCATCGCCGCGGCAATCACCAGGTAGCCGATCATTGCGGCGGCATAGCCCAGCGAGTGATCGACGCCGCCGGCGAAGTCGACGACCGCCCGGTGGGACAGGTAGCAGATCACGCCGGCGGCGACCGCGGCAGCGGCCACCACGAACCCGACCCGGCGCAACCCGAGCACGATGACCGTGACACCGCCGACGAGGATCGCGATCAGTTGCGTCCAGGCCAGCCAGGCGAAGAACGCGCCGGCCAGGGGTGAGATACCACCAGTGTTGGCGACCGCGCTTGCCGTGGCCGTGAACTTCCCGTCGCCGGCCTGGTCGTACCAGTGCATCAGCGCCTGCGCGGCGACCACCGCGAGCCCGCCAGAGACCAGCGGCCAGAAGCCCGGACGGGTCATGAAAGGCGCGATCTTGGGCCAATAGGTCATCGCCAGGAACAGCAGCACGCCGATCCCCAAGAAGATGACGATCCGCGGCGAGAGGACCTGCTTGCGGAAGGTGAGGCCGTAGTCGGCGGTCGTGCCCTCCTGCGGGCCGACCATGATGGCCAACACCACACTGCCAGCAAGGCAGGAAAGCAGGCGAGCGGCCCACCGCGGCATCGCCGGCGAGCGCCGGTAACCCGAGTGGACGCCCCCCGCCCCGACCCGAGTCATGCGGCCCGTCCCACGCGCTCGCCCAGCAGGCCGGTGGGCCGGAACATGAGCACGCCCACCAGGACCACGAAAGCCACGACGTCGGTCCAGCTGGCGTCGAACCCGGGGATGAGCAACACCAGGTTCTCCACGATGCCGAGCAGCAACCCGCCGAGCATGGCGCCGCGGATGTTGCCGATGCCGCCGAGGACCGCAGCGGCGAACGCCTTAACTCCCGGGGCGAAGCCCATGTTGTAGGCGAAGCTGAAGTTGAGACCGAAGAGGAAACCCGCGGCCCCGCCGAGCAGGCCGCCGATCACGAAGGTACGCGAGATGGTCTTGTCAATGTCGACGCCCATCAACGCGGCCGTCGGCGCGTCCTCGGACACCGCCCGGATGCTGCGACCGAGCTTGGTCACCGACACCAGCCGGTCCAGAAACACCATCATGGCCAGCGCCGATAGCACGATGACTGCCTGCAGCACCCGCACCTCGGCGCCGTCGATACGAAACAGCACCCCGTTACCGAAGAAAGCCGGGAACTGGTTGGTGGTCTGGCTGTTGAACAGCTTGCTGGCCAGCGTGGACAGGAAGAAGGACGCCCCGATGGCACCGATGAGGAACGCGAGTTTGGGTGCCCCGCGCCGCCGCAGCGGCCGGTAGGCGACCCGCTCCAGGGTCCAACCCACCCCGGCTGCCGTGATCGCTCCGGAGAGCATGCCGATGCCGATGACGAACGGGACCTGCCATGCGGGTGTGCCGGCCCCGTTGCCGACGATCAGGTGCACGATGATGTAGCTGCCAAAGGCGCCGGACATGAACACCTCGCTGTGCGCGAAGTTGATCAGTTGCAGGACCCCGTACACGAGCGTGTACCCCAGCGCGATCAAGGCGTACATCGACCCGCGGGTCAACCCGAGGATCAGGTAGTCGAGAAAGTGGGACATGCCGCGTCAAACCTCCGGCTGGGCATCAGTCGGGCAAACATAGCGAGCACATGCGCCGACAACCAAAGTCGCGCCCCGGTACCGGCTGACCGGTACCGGGGCGCGCTCACTTCGCGTGGTGCGGATGCTGCTCGTTACTGCGTGGCGATGTTGCCCAGCAAGACGATGACGCCGTTCTTCTGCTGGTAGAGGTTGACCGTCGCCTGGGCCACCTCACCGTTGGGCAGGAACTTCACCGTGGTGGTGATGCCCTTGTAGTCCAGCGCGTTGACCGCGGTCTCGACGCTTGCCCGCGTGACCGAACCGGCCTTCTGAGCGGCCGAGATCGCGCTGATCATCGCGTTGGTGGCGTCGTAGGCCTCGGGTGAGTACGTCGACGGCGGGGTGTTGAACATCGCCGTGTAGGCCTTGTTGAAGGCGGCGGCGGCCGGAGCCGTCGTTGCATCCAAACACCCACACGCGAAGTAGTACCCGTTGCCCGCCGGGCCGGCAGTCGAGGTGAACACGCTCGACTTGCCGCCGTTACCCGAGATCTCGAATCCCTTGTACGAGGCGTTCTTCAGCGCCTTGGCCAGCAGTCCGGCCTGGGCGTCGTAGCCGCCGTAGTACATCGCCTGGTCATTCTTGGAGGCAACGGCCTGGGCGACGGCGCTGTAGTCCGTCGTCGGCGCGATCGACTGCGAGTCCACCGTCACTCCCTTGGCCTTGAGCTCGGCGCGGACCACGTCCCCCACACCCTTGCCATAGGTCGAGGTGTCATCGATCACAAACACGGACTTGAACTTCTTCGCGAGGAAGTCAGCGGTCGCCTTGCCCTCGACACCGTCCGTCGGGACGATGCGGTGGAACGTCGTGAAACCCTGGCTGGTCAGCGTCGCGTTGGTGGCCGACGGGCTGATGAGCGCCAGTCCCGCCTGCGAGTACTTGGCACCGACCGCCGCGGTCGCACCGGAGAATGCGGGGCCGATCACGCCGACAACGGCGGGATCCTGAATCAGCGCCGCAGCAGCGGCGGGAGCGGTCGCCGGCGAGCCGACGTCATCGGACTGCAGGGCCGCCAGCTTGAAGCACAGGTTCTTCGCGGTGTTGGCCTGGTCCACCGCGAGGTTCACGGCATTGATCATGTTGATACCGAGCTGCTTGTTGTCACCCGTCAGCGGGCCTTCGTAACCAATCTTGTAGGTGGTGCCGGTCCCGTTGCACGCCGTGCTCGAGGACGAGCCACCGGTGGGCGCATTGCTGAGACCACCCGCGGTTGTCTTCTTGCTGTTGGAACATGCGGTCAGAACGAGAGCTCCAACCCCGATCATCACTGCAATGCTGGTAAGCGAACGATTTCGCACGAATTGCCTCCCGGAACGGCGTTGCGGACGCATAGTTGTCCGTACTGGTAAGCCGGACGCTAGTGCAAAAAACACGCACTTGACACCGACTGGGCTCCCCAAGCCGTGGTCGTAACCAAATCTCAACCAGGCCCGGACCCACTCTGCCCGGGTTACGGACGGTATCTACGACGTCGGCGGCGGGTCGGCGAGCTGGCCAGTCAGCACCAGCTCGGCGACCGCCCGCATCGAGGTGCGGTTGTCCATCGCGGCGCGCTGGATCCAACGGAAGGCATCCGGCTCGGTCATGGCATGGGTCGACATGAGCGAACCCTTGGCGCGTTCAATGAGCTTGCGCGCCGCCAGCCGCTCCCGCAGACCGGTCACCTCTGCCTCCAGTGCGGTGATCTCGGCGAAGCGCGACATCGCCATCTCGATCGCGGGTAGCAGGTCGCGCTTCTGAAACGGTTTGACGAGGTAGGCCATGGCGCCCGCGTCGCGGGCCCGCTCGACGAGATCCCGCTGGCTGAACGCCGTGAGCATGACGACGGGGGCGATGCGCCTGCCCATGATCTGGGCGGCGGCGGCGATGCCGTCCATCTTGGGCATCTTGATGTCACAGATGACCAGATCGGGTGACAGCTCGACCGCGAGGGCGACCGCCTGCTCACCGTCGGCGGCCTCGCCGACGACGGTGAAACCCTCTTCCTGCAACATCTCCCGCAGGTCCAACCGGATGAGGGCCTCGTCCTCGGCGATCAGCACGCGGGTACCCGCCCTCGGCCGCGGGGCTGACGGGGCGACAACCACGGTGCGTCCCTCTCAACTCGAAAGCCAGTGCGCGCGAGGAATCAGCCTAGCCCGGATACGATGCAGTCGGCGCCGAGCCCCTGTGATGGAACTGGCATACATGATGGTCTCAAACACCATTGCTGAAAGGCATGTGGGTTCGAATCCCACCGGGGGCACGTATCGCACCTACGCCCGCTGACGGGACGACCGGCGGCCGGCCCGATGGTCGCGATTCGTCGGCCGCGGCGGGTTTGTCGGGTGCGCTCGACCGGTACCGGTCGGCACCCGAACCCGATCCGGCAGACTGCGGGACGTGCCAGCCCACATGACACCCAACGAGTTCCGCCAACATGGGCGACAGGTCGTCGACTGGATCGCCGACTACTACGAACGCATCGAGTCGTTCCCGGTGCTGTCGCCGGCAATACCCGGCCAGGTTCGGGCCGCGCTGCCGGCAGCACCGCCCGAGCGGGGCGAGCCGTTCGCCGACGTGCTGCGTGACCTGGACGAGGTGATCCTGCCCGGCATCACCCACTGGCAACACCCGTCGTTCTTCGCCTACTTTCCCGCCAACGCGAGCGGTGCGGCCATCCTCGGCGATTTGCTCGCCTCGGGACTGGGCGTGCAGGGCATGTTGTGGGCGACCTCGCCGGCTGCCACTGAGCTCGAAACGCACGTACTGGACTGGATGGCCGCCCTGCTCGGGCTCCCCGACCGGTTCCTCTCGACGGGCACCGGCGGCGGCGTCATCCAGCACAGCGCCTCCGACGCCGCGCTCGTCGCGTTGCTCGCCGCCCTGCATCGCGTCAGCGGTGGCCGCACCGAACACGACGGCGTCGCCGCAGGCAGCTACTGCGTGTATACCTCCGGGCAGACGCACTCCTCGGTCGAGAAAGCCTGCCGAATCGCCGGTCTGGGCTCCGACGCGCTGCGCAAGCTCGACACTGACCCAGCGACCCACGCTGCCAGGCCCGAGCACCTGCGGGCGCTGATCGACGACGACCGCGCGCAAGGCAGGACGCCGACGTTGGTGGTCGCGTCAGTCGGGGCCACCGGCACCGGCGCGATCGATCCGGTCGGCGAACTCGCCGACATTGCCCACTCGTGCGGCGCGTGGCTGCATGTCGACGCGGCATGGGCCGGTGTGGCAGCGGTAGCCCCGGAACTGCGGTGGCTCAACCGCGGGCTCGACCAAGCCGACTCCTACTGCACCAACCCGCACAAGTGGCTGCTCACCAACTTCGACTGCGACACCTTCTGGGTGGCCGACCGGACGGCACTGGTCGGCGCGCTGTCGATCCTGCCGGAGTACCTGCGCAACTCCGCCACGGACTCCGGCGCGGTCGTGGACTACCGCGACTGGCAGGTGCCGCTGGGCCGGCGGTTCCGCGCACTCAAGCTGTGGGCGGTCATCCGGTGGTACGGCGCCGAGGGACTGCGCGCCCACGTCCGCAAGCATGTCGCGCTCGCCCAGGAGTTCGCGGGCTGGGTTTCCCGCGACAAGCGCTTCGAACTTCTCGCACCGCACCCGCTGTCACTCGTGACGTTTCGGCTGCGAGCAGGCGACGAGGCCACCCGCTCGCTCTTGGCCCGCGTCAACGCCTCCGGCGAGCTGTACCTGACCCACACCGTCGTCAACGGCAGTTTCGCGCTGCGCATGGCCATCGGCTCGGTGCTCACCGAGCGCCATCACGTCGAGGCCGCCTGGCGCGCGCTGACCGCGGGTTGACGCCGGCTACCCTGCGGGATCGACGCGGATCATGCCCTCCTGCACGACGCTGGCGACCTGGCGGCCGTCGCGGGAGAAGAACCGTCCACTGGCCAGACCACGGCTGCCGGATGCCGACGGCGACTCGGACACGTAGAGCAGCCACTCGTCAGCCCGGAATCGTCGCTGGAACCACATCGCGTGATCGAGGGAAGCCAACGCGAGGGGGTCTATGCCTGCCGCGAGCCCGTGGCGAACGAGCACCGAGTCGAGCAGGGTCATATCGGAGGCGAAGGTCAACACGCAGACGTGCAGCAGCGGGTCGTCCGGGAGCCGGCCATCGGCCCGCAGCCACACGCGGGTGAAGCCGTCGCGCGGGCCCTTCGCATGCTGCTGCCAGGGCGGGTCGTCGACGTAGCGCAGGTCGATCGGACGCGGCATGGCCCGGAAGAACGCCGCCGCCTCTGGCGCGTCGTCGTAGCGCTCCTCCAGGGTCGGCAGCTCCTCCGGAGGCGGCGCGTCGGGCATCTCGGACTGGTGGTCAATGCCCGGCTGGTCGAGCTGAAAGGACGCCGACAGCGAAAAGATCGGTTGGCCGTGCTGAACCGCGACGACCCGCCGGGTGCTGAAGGAGCGCCCGTCCCGGACCCGATCGACGTCGTAGATGATCGGCACGGCCGGGTCGCCCGGCCGGATGAAGTACGAGTGCAGGGAATGCACGGCACGCTCGCGCGGGACCGTGCGCCCGGCCGCGACCAGCGCCTGGCCGGCCACCTGCCCGCCGAATACGCGTTGCCACCGCGCCTTCGGGCTGATGCCGCGGAAGATGTCCTGCTCGATCTTTTCCAGATCGAGCAGGCGCACCAGTCCGTCCACGACCACCTGGCCGAGATCGCCCGCGTGGGCCGAGTGCTCGTCAGTGGCGTGATAGTCGGTCCCGAGATCTTCGACGTCGTTGCCGCTGTGCCGGCTCGGTCGGCGGGCAGCCTCAGATGTCATGGCGCAGCACATCTCCGATGTGATGGACGCGGATGGTGTTGATCGCGCCGGGGGTACCCGGCGGCGTACCGGCGACGATGATGACCAGATCGTGCGGGCGGCAGACGCCGCGGTTGATCAGCGCCGAGTCGACCTGGCGCACCATGTCGTCGGTGGTCTTGACCGTCCACACCAAATGCGCCTCGGCGCCCCAGAGCATGGCCATCTGCCGCTGCACCTGCTCCACGGGGGTAAAGACGAGGATCCGCTGGGCCGGCTGCAACCGCGACAGCCGGCGCGCGGTGTCACCTGTCTGGGTGAAGGCAACCAGTGCCACCGCGCCGAGGGCATCGCCGATGTCCTTGGCCGCCTTGGCGATCGCGCCACCGGGAGTGCGCGGATTGTGCAACAGATCCGGCACGCCGGTACCAGAGGCCTCGACGGAGGTAATGATGCGGCTCATCATGGCGACCGCCTGCACCGGGTACTTGCCGACGCTCGTCTCCCCGGACAGCATCACCGCGTCGGCGCCGTCGATGACGGCGTTGGCGACATCCGAGGCCTCCGCGCGGGTCGGCCGGGAGTGGGTGATCATCGACTCGAGCATCTGAGTGGCGACGATGACCGGCTTGGCGTTGTCGCGGCAGATCTGGATGGCGCGCTTCTGGACCATCGGCACCTGCTCCAACGGCATCTCCACGCCGAGGTCTCCGCGGGCCACCATGACGCCGTCGAAGGCGAGCACGATGTCGGCCAGGCTGTCGACCGCCTCCGGCTTCTCGATCTTGGCGATCACCGGGCGGCGGATCCCGACCTGGTCCATGACCCGGTGCACCAGCTTGACGTCTTCAGGGTGGCGCACGAACGACAGCGCGATGAAGTCGACGCCGAGACGCAGCGCGAACTCGAGGTCGTCGGCGTCCTTGGCCGACATGGCGGGCACGCTCACCTCGACACCGGGCAGCGATAGTCCTTTGTTGTCGCTGACCGTGCCGCCCTCTGTGACGTCGCACACAACGTCGGTGCCGTTCTCGATCTCGACGGCGATCAGCGCGATGTTCCCGTCGTCGACGAGCAGCTTGTCGCCGGGCCGGACGTCGCCGGCAAGCTGCTTGTAGGTCGTGGATACCCGGTCATGGGTGCCGTCGCAGTCGTCGACGGTGATGCGGATCCGGTCCCCGGTGGCCCACTCCACCGGCCCGTCGGCGAACCGCCCGAGGCGGATCTTCGGTCCCTGGAGGTCGGCGAGGACGGCGACGTTGCGCCCAGCGGCAGCGGCCGCTTGGCGCACCTCCTGGTAGCGACGGCCGTGTTCGGCGTGGCCGCCGTGGCTGAAGTTCAGCCGCGCGACGTCCATGCCGGCCTCGACCAGCGCGCGACAGCGTTCGGGGGTGTCGGTCGCGGGGCCGAGCGTGCAGACGATCTTTGCGCGTCGCGTCACGACGCAAGCCTAGTGGGCCTGCCTGCAGGTCACTCGGGTCGGGAGCGCCGCGCCGAGATTGGTGCCTGCCGGGTCAGGAGCGGGCCGCCGACATCACGGCCTCGTCGATATCGACTCCAGTCGCCCGGGCCAGCCGAGTCACCTCCAGCACCCTCCGGAAATCCCGCGGGACGATCGCGCTGACCCGCCGGCACGCAGCCGGCCAGTCGGCCAGTAGCTCCCGCGCCACCACCGAGCCGGTGCAGTCGGCGTGGCGGGCGACGATCGCGCGGAGTCGGTCCACCTCCTCGGGCGGCACCTGCTCGACCTCGACGAGGTCGGAGTTGACCATCCCGCGGTCGAGGTCGAGCACGAACCCGTAACCGCCCGACATGCCCGCGCCGAGATTGCGCCCGGTCGGGCCGAGAATGACTGCAACGCCGCCGGTCATGTACTCCAGCGCATGATCACCCACCCCCTCGGCGACGAGCGTGGCACCGGAGTTGCGCACGCCGAAGCGCTCCCCCACGATGCCGCGCAGGAAGATCGAGCCGGAGGTAGCGCCGTAGCCGATGACGTTTCCCGC
>JAYTRE010000303.1:0-10284 GCA_043746395.1 Pseudonocardiales bacterium | reverse complement strand
CTCGCTGGCCCGACACGTGGCCCGCGCCGAGGCGAGCGCCGACGACATCGTGGCGGCGACGGACACGCTGGCCTCGGGTGCGGCCGCCGACGAGGTCTTCCCACCGGCTCCGTCGGCGAGCTGCTCATGGTGCGACTTCCGCAGGCACTGCCCAGAGGGCCGCGCGGTCGCTGCCGACCTCGAACCGTGGGCCGGCCTGGCGCCAGCCGAGCTCAGCTAGCCAGGGCGGCCGCGCGCGCCTTGGCCTCCCGGTAGGCGGGCCCTTCCCTCCAGCGCGCGGGCAGCGTGTGGACGGCGCCCCGCAGCGCCCTCATACCCGCCGCGGTGGCCACGCCGGCGCCGGGTGCCGGTGGCAACCGGTACATCCGCCGCGCCCATCTCGGCAGCAGCCCGACGGCCAGCGAGCTGATCGTCGTCCAGCCGAGCCGGGCGGGCAGCGCGTACCGGGCGGCGACGGGCAGCGGCGGGGCGATGACGGTGCGGGCGGCCTCTCGCGCCTCCCGGGTGAGCGCCAGGTGGGGCCGCATGCCCCGGAAGTACTGCGTCAGGTCGTCGGTGCTGCGGGGTGTCAATGCTGCGGGGACGCCGACGATCGCCGCCGCGAGCGCCTGCTCGTCGACATAGCGGTCGGCATCGTCGCGGCGAAACGGCAGCCCGCCAGCGCGGGCCGCGGCGAGAAACGAGTCGACCTGGCAGGCATGTACCCAGGCGAGCTGGTGGGGATCGGTGATGCCGAGCCGCTCGTGCACCATGCGCACGTGCGCGGCGGCCGCGTCGACCTCGGCCGTGGGCCGGAAGCTGACCGTCACCACGTAGCCGACCGTGCGCTCGAGGCGGGCCCACGGGTCGCTCTGGAAGTCCGAGCGCTGGTACAGCAGGGCCATCGCCTCGGGATGCAGCGCCTGCAGCAGCAGCGCCCGCAGGCCCCCCACCATCGTCAGAGGGTCACCGTGCAGGCGCCAGGTCATGCTGTCCGGCCCGAAGTACCCCACGTCGACGGTGCTCATCCGACGATCATCGCCGGCTCGTGCGGGGTGCGCCAGAACGCGAGCAGGGCCGCGGCAGTCGCGGCCGGTGCCTCGATGGCCGGTGAATGGGCTGCCCCGGCGATGACCACATGCTGCGCACCGAGCCGGCATGCCATCGTGGCCTGGGTGGCGGGTGACCAGGCGTCGTCGCGGGAGCCGTTGAGCACCAGCATCGGTAGGCCAGTGGCGGCGAGCTCGGCTACGCGGTCGGGCTCCGCGATGATCGCCTGGCCCATCCCGAGCAGCATCGCGGGGGAGCTCGCGAGGAAGCGGCGCGCGCGGAACCGGGCCAGTTCGGCCGGCTCCGCGACGTAGCCGGGCTCGGCCGCGGCGGCCGCCTGCGTTGCCGCGTACACGCCGGCCATGCCGCCAGTGGCCAGCACCGGCGCGAGCAGGTCGATGCGGCGGCGCCGGGCACCGCCCAGCGCCGCGGGGCCGGAACCCATCAGCACGAGCGAGCACCAACGCGCCGGCGCGGTGATCACGGCGGCGCGCGCCACCAGCCCGCCGAAGGAATGGCCGAGCAGGTGGACGTCCGAGCCGAGCGTCGCGGCGACTGCGACAACGCAGCGGCCGAGGGCGTCGGGGGAGTAGGCGGCGGGATCGGCGGGGCCCGGTGTCTCGAACTGTCCCGGCAGGTCGATAGCGACGACGTCGAAGCTGGCCGCGGCGACCGGATCCAGCAGCGGCCCGAAATCTTCCTTGCTGCCCGTGTAGCCCGCGACGAGCAGCACCACCGGGCCGCGGGTACCGCTGCGCAGCGCCGCGATCGGGCCGGCCGGCGTGTCGAGGGTGACCCGCCGCGCGGCGCCGATAGTGAGCTGGCTGCCGCCCTGCGACCTGGCGGGTGGCCCGTCGCTGCGGCTCACCGGTAGACCGTCGTCGCCGGCCCGGCGACCAGGAATCCGGTGCCGTAGGGGTACACGGTGCTTCCGGGCGGCGGCGGGGAGACCGCGAAGTCACGGCTGGGGCGCCCCGACCGCGTGTCGAGCAGCGTGAGGCCGGTGGCGGTCGGCGCGGCGAGGACCGCCTGGGTGAGGTCGGGCAGGCCCACCACCGCGGCGGCGTCGGTGGCGGTTACCGTCGGCGGCGACAGGGTGCGGCCGGCCCACAGCACCACCGAGTCCGACGCCCGGATCGCATAGGTGACCCCGCCCACCCAGAGGATTTCGGCGTTGACGGTTGGGCTGGCCCTGACCGCGTCGACCGCGCTGGGTGCCGGGGTCAGCGTTCGGGTGGTCTGGACCGTCCCCTTGTCGGCGTTGAGGACGACCAAGCGGCGTGACGCGGGATCGATCGCCGAGACGAGCTGGTCGGCCGACGCGGGCACGAGGGTGCTGTTGGCGACGTTCCAGAGGATCTGGTCGGGGTTCGCGCGGTGCTTTTCGTCGTTGTTGTAACCGGCACTCGGATCACGCAGCAGTAACTGCGGCCCGTTGCGGCAGTACGTCAGGCCGCTGCACGGGGGGTGGTCGCAGCTCTGACTAATGAGCGCGCCGGTGCTGCCGATCACCGCGCTGTTGATGGTGCAGTGCTGCTGTCCGAACACCCACCGGTCATAGCCGCTGGACGGGTCGATCGCGTAGATCACGAGCGGGGTAATCACCAGGAAGGTGTACTGCGTGGCCTGATACGTGGGCCGGCCGAAGATCGGCTGGCCGTTCTCGTCCAGTGTCCGGGTCCACTGTCGTTGGCCGGTGCCCGTGCTCAGGGCGGTGACCTCGTCGCAGTTGCCGTGCAGCTGGTAGATCGCGACGGTTACGCCGCGGATCTGCAGCGCCTGGCACACCGTGCGATCGTTGCGGCGGTAGCTCCAGGTCTGGGCGCCGGTCACCGCGTTGCGGCCGCGGACGGTGTGCTGGTCGAAGGTGACGACCGTGCCACCCCAGTACGGCGTGCCCATCGCGGTGCGGTCCGTGCTCGTCCAGGCCGACCGTAGTGTCGTTGACGGCGCTCGAAGGGTGACCGACGGCGGGGCGCTGGGGACCGTCGTCAAGGTGGTGTTGGCGATCTCGCCCCGCGACCAGGCGATGCTGACGACGGCGAACACCGCGGCCACAACTACGGCCAGGGTGGCGAAATATCGGTGCCGGGCTCGCCGCATCCGGGCCGCGTAGGCGGCCAAGACCCAGTCGCCAGTGGGGGGCGCCGGGTCATCGACCGCGCCGCCCACTGGCGTGGACTCGGTCGAGGGGGCGTCGTCGGTCACGTCGCCAATCCTGGCCTACCGCGCGCCGGTCAGTCGCTGGCGGGGGCCGATGCGGAAGCCGGCCCTGCGGCGCTGCCTGGCCCTGCGGCGCTGCCTGGTCCCGCGGCGCTGCCAGGACTGGCGCCGCCCGCTCCCGTGGGCCGGCGACGGCGGCGCCGGGGGCGCGGCTTGGGGGTCGCGGCGCTATCGGTCGTGCCAGGCGGCGCCTGCTGAGCTCCGCCGCTGCTGCTGGCGGCCTCCGCCCCGCGGGCGCTGGACCCTTCCCCACCCCTGGTACGGCGACGTTGTCGCGACGGTGCAGAAGTCCGCTCCGCGCGCGGTCGGTCGGTGGTGCGGGTGCGTTCGCCGGCACGGGGGCGGGCGGGGGCCCGCTTGGCATCGCGGCCGCCCAGCTCCTCGAGCTGCTCGGCGTCCAGGCCAGCCCGAGTGCGGTCGGCGCGGGGCAGCACGCTGCTGGCCTCGGTCGGGATGTCGAGCTCGATGTAGAGGTGCTCGGAGGTGGAGTAGGTCTCGACCGGCGCGTGGAAGGGCAGGTCCAGCTTGTCGCAGATCAGCTTCCAGCGCGGGAGGTCGTCCCAGTCGACCAGGGTGATCGCTTTGCCGGTGGCGCCGGCGCGGGCGGTGCGACCGATGCGGTGGACATAGGTCATCTCGTCCTCCGGCGCCTGGTAGTTGATCACGTGGGTGATGCCCTCGACGTCCCAGCCGCGGGCGGCGACGTCGGTGGCCACGAGGACATCGACCTTGCCGGACCGGAACGCGCGCAGGGCCTGTTCGCGGGCGCCCTGGCCGAGGTCACCGTGCACCGCAGCGGCGGCGAAGCCGCGCGCGACGAGATCGTCGACGACCTTGGCGGCGGTGCGCTTGGTTCGGGTGAAGATCAGCGTCAGACCGCGGTCGCGCGCCTGCAGCACCCGGGCGAGCACCTCGGTCTTGTCCATCGCGTGAGCACGGTAGGCGAACTGGTCGATGTGGTCGGTGCGCGGCGTCTCGGTGCCGTGCTCGGCGCGAATCTGGATCGGCTGGTTGAGAAACGTCCGCGCCAGGGCGACGATCGGGCCCGGCATCGTGGCCGAGAACAGCATCGTCTGGCGTTGCGCGGGCACCTGCTTGAGCAGCTTCTCGATGTCGGGCAGGAAGCCGAGGTCGAGCATCTCGTCGGCCTCGTCCAGCACCAGGATGCGCACATTGCCGAGCACCAAGTGGCCCTGCTGGGCCAGGTCGAGCAGCCGGCCCGGGGTCCCGACGACGACATCGACGCCCGTGCGCAGCGACTCGATCTGCGGCTCGTAGGCACGGCCACCGTAGATGGTGAGCACCCGGGCACCGAGCTTGCGGCCTGCCGCAGCGATGTCACCGGAGACCTGTACAGCGAGCTCCCGGGTGGGGGCAATGACCAGCGCCTGCGGCGCCGCCGCCGGTCCGCCGGGCAGGTTGAGGCGGTTGAGCAGCGGCACCCCGAAGCCGAGCGTCTTGCCGGTGCCGGTGCGGGCCTGCCCGATCAGGTCGCTGCCGGCGAGCGCGATCGGGAGCGTGAGCTCCTGGATGGCGAAGGTGCGCACAATGCCCACGTCGGCGAGCGCCTCGACGATCTCCGCACGGACGTCGAACTCGCTGAAGGCAGGACTGTCCGGACGAACCGGAGCACGGGCTGCCAGTGGCGCGGGCTCCACGAGGTCGAGCTGGTCGGTGGGCAAGTTGGCTATGGAGTTGCCGGTCATGTGCGTCCTCAATACGGGTGCGCCGACCGACTCGTCCGGTGTCGAAACGTCGGAGCCTGCGACCCGATTCGGAGGGAGGCGCCGGGGGATGATCGCGGTCAACGCGCAGATTCGTGGTCAGTTGTCCACCCAGTCTAGCTGGCCCGGCCGATATCCTCCGCTCGTGCCCCGTCCCGCCGCGATCATCGACCTGCTCGGAGCCCTTGCCTACGGTGAGCTGAGCGCTTTCGACCGCCTCGCCGACGACGCCCGACTGGCCCCGACGCTGGCCGGCCGGGCCGAGATGTCGATGATGGCCGCCGTCGAGATGGGGCACTACCAGGCGCTGGCGACGCAGCTGACTGAGCTCGGCACCACACCCGAGCAGGCCATGGAGCCCTTTGTCGCGGCGCTGGAGACCTACCACTCGCTCACCACCCCATCGACCTGGCTCGAGGGGGTGGTGAAGGCCTACGTCGGTGACGGCATGGCGGGCGACTTTTACCGCGAGGTGGCCGAATTCGTCGACGAACCGACTCGCGCGCTGATCCACGAAGCGCTCGCCGACGCGGGGCGCGCGGAGTTCGCGGTGCGGGAGGTGCGGGCAGCGATCCAGGCGCAGCCGGCCGTGGCCGGTCGGCTCGCGCTGTGGGCGCGGCGGCTGGTGGGCGAGGCGATCAGCCAGACGCAGCACGTGCTCGCCGACCGCGACGCGCTCATGGAGCTGCTCGTCGAGGGTGCGGACGATCTGGCTGGGATCGCCGGGCTTACCGGACGGATCACCGACCGGCACGAGGAGCGAATGGTCGCGCTCGGCCTGAACAGCTAGCCCGGCCCCGGCGACAGGGTGCAGACCCGCCGCGAGGCGTGGGCGCGGCTGCACACCGTCGGACCCCGCTCGCTTCGCGCCGGCGACAGGGTGCAGCCCAGCCGCGAGCCGGCGGCGAGTCTGCACACCGTCGGGCGGCGAGTCGAGCGGCGGGCGGTGCGGCTCAGCCGGAGACGAAGCCAACGCGGCGGACGTCGGCATGGGCGATCTCGACGTAGGCGATCAGGTTGGCGGGCACGATCACCCGGCGGCCGCGTTCGTCGGTGAGCGAGAGGCGGCCGTCGACGCTCTTGAGTGCTGCCGCCACGAGATCCTCGACCTCCGCAGGGGTCTCCGTGCTCTCCAGCACGATCTCCCGCGGCGTGTGCAGCACGCCGATCTTGACCTCCACGCGGTCCTCCTGCAGTCGTTGCGATCCTGTGCGGGCCACGGTAGTCGAGTGTCCCGGCGCGCACCCCTGTGGGCGCTGCGCCCACAGCGAACGAGGCAACGATGCGCGCAACCGAACGCGGCATACCGAACGAGCGGACGAGCGAACTCAGTGCAACTGCTCGCCCTGCCGCGGAAAGTTCGAGATGCCCCGCCACAGCAGGGCCTCCAGCAGCCGGATGGCATCGGCCTGCGACAGCGGGCGATCGCTGGCGAGCCACCACCGCGCGGCGACCTGGGCGGCTCCGGTGAGGGCGGTCGAGAGCAGTTCGGCGGCGGCCCGGTCCAGCCCGGTGTCACCGGCCACGGTGTCGGCGACAGCCTGCATCGTCTTCTGCGCCACCGCCTCCACGCGGTCGCGTACGGCGGGTTCGTTGCCCAGATCGGTCTCGAAGATCAACCTGAACGCGCCGTCGTCCTCACTGCGGTCCATGAACCCGAAGTAGGCCGCGAGGACGCCGTGGATGCGCTGCCGGTTGTCGTCGGTGGCAGCGAGCGCTTCGTGCACGGCGGCGCTCAGTGCTTCGGCCTGGGTGTCGAGCAGCGCCAGATACAGCTCGAGCTTGCCCGGGAAGTGCTGGTACAGCACCGGCTTGGAGACCCCGGCCCGCTCGGCGATGTCGTCCATCGCGGCGGCGTGGTAGCCGTTGGCCACGAAAACCTCCTGGGCCGCGGCGAGCAGCTGCTTGCGTCGCGCGGACCGCGGCAGGCGTCCGCCCCGCGCGGAGTCGACGCCGGTGTCAGCAACGCTGGACATCGAGGCGGCTCCTGGATCTGGCGGATTTCGGCACAGCGCGGCAATCCTACTCGCGAGTAGCGAGTGCCGCGGTGATCCGCCCGCGGCTGTCGTCGCTCAGCGCGCCCGCGAACAGATCACCCCGCTCCTGGACGCGGACCAGCACCTCGGGGGCGGTGAACCGCAGTTCGCCTCCGGCGGCGACCTCGTCCCAGCTCAGCGGCGTGGACACCGTCGGCGCGTCTCGCGCGCGCAGCGAGTACGGGGCGACGGTCGTCTTGGCCGGGTTGTTCTGGCTCCAGTCGACGAGCACCTTCCCGGGGCGCAGCGCCTTGGTCATCCGCGACACGACGAGCTCGGGCAGGCGCGCCTCGAGCTGTCGTGCTAGCCAGTTCGCGTAGGCCGAGGTCAACGCGGCATCGGTGACGGACACGGGCGCACTGACGTGCATGCCCTTGGCGCCCGATGTCTTCGGAAACGGGGTCAGGCCGTCGGCGGCGAGCAGGTCGCGCAGGGCCAGAGCCACCTCGCAGCATTCGACGATCGACGCCGGCGGTCCCGGGTCCAGGTCGAAGACGATCAGGTCGGTGCGCGGGGTGCGCGTCCGTGGGGGCAGTCGCCATTGCGGCACGTGCAGCTCCAGCGCGGCAAGGTTGGCCATTCGCACCAGCGTGGCCAGCGAATCCACCACCACATAGTCGATCAGGTCGCGGTTCTTGGTCGACCCGGGAACCTCGATGGGCACCGTGCGCACCCAGGTAGGGGTGCCGCGCGCCGCGTTCTTCTCGAAGAAGAACGGGCCGCCCACCCCGTTGGGATAGCGCTTGACGGTCAGCGGCCGGTCGGCCAGATGCGGCAGCAGCACGGGCGCGATGCGCGTGTAGTAGTCGATCACCTCACCCTTGGTGAAACCGGTGGCCGGATAGAGCACCTTGGCGAGGTTGGTGAGGCCGAGCTGGTGCCCGTCGACCTCGACGATGAGTTGCTCAGCCATGACCGGCGGCCTCCCGCGGGGACGTGTCGCCGCGCATCCCCCGAAACACCGGGTGGCGCAACCGGCCATCGCCCGTCCAGGCCGCAAACTCGACTTCGACCACGATGGTGGGTTCGGTCCAGTGTGGTCGGCGGCCGCGATCGGAGACGGGGACAGCGGGCAGCGAGCAGTCGCCACGCGGGGTAAGCGCTGCCTGGACCCGGCGCGCGCTTGGCACCGACAGGCCGCTGCCGACTTTGCCGGCGTAGCTCAGGGTGCCGTCGTCGTAGTGGCCCAGCAGCAGCGAACTGAGCTGGTCGGGTCGCTCGGGCGCTGCCTCCCAGCCGACGACGACGAACTCGCCGGATTGCACGAAGCGCAGCTTGACCCAGTCCGGGCCCCGCCGACCGGGGTGATAGCGCGACGTCAGCCGCTTGGCCACCACCCCCTCCAGCCCGTGCTGGCGGGCGGCGGCCTCGGTCGCGGCACCGTCGTCAAACGCGGGGCTAAGGGTCCACTGGGTCCGTTCCGCCGCCCAGCGCTCGAGCGTGGCCCGCCGCTCGACATAGGGCCGCCCGGTGAGCTCGACGCCGTAGCGGCGCAGCAGATCGAACGCGACGAAGGTGACGGGAGCGTCGACGGCGAGCGCTCGCGCGTCGGCCGGCGTGCGGACCTGCATGCGGCTCTGCAGCAGTTCGAAGGACGGTCGGCCGTCGACGAAGGCCACGATCTCGCCGTCGAGCAAGGCATCGCCGACTCCGTCAGCCAGCGCGGCCAGCTCCGGATAGGCCGCGGTTACGTCGTTTCCGGCGCGGCTCCTGATCGTCAACCCGGCATCGGAGACGTCGTAGAGGGCTCGCACGCCGTCCCACTTGAACTCGAAGGACCAGCCCTCGTCGAGGGGTAGTGCGCTGACCGGGGTTGCCAACATGGGTTGCACCATTCCATTTTGGGTATGTACACAACCCAAACCCTCCAGCGACACTTGAGGCCACCGGTTTTTCGACGAGAACGGGAACGCCAGGATGCGCTCTATCTGGAAGGGCTCGGTGTCCTTCGGGCTGGTCAGCATTGGCGTCAAGCTGTTCAGCGCCACCGAGGAACGCGACGTCAGCTTCCACCAGGTGCGCCGCAGCGACGGGTCGCGGATCCGGTACAAGCGGGTGGCCGAGGTCGACGGCGAGGAGGTCGCCTACGCCGACATCGCCAAGGGCTATCAGTTGCCCGACGGGGCCACCGTGGTGTTGACCGACGACGATTTCGCCGGCCTGCCGCTGCCGAGCGCCAAGGTGGTGGACGTGCTGCAGTTCGTCCCACTCGAGCAGATCGATCCGATCTACTTCGCCAAGAGCTACTACCTGGAGCCGGAACGGTCCGCGCTCAAGCCGTACGTGCTGCTGCGCGACGCGCTCGACGCGAGTGGCATGGCTGGCCTGGTCAAGGTCGCCATCCGCAACCGCGAGCAGCTCGCCACGCTGCGGGTGCGTGATGGTGTGATCGTCCTGGAGACGATGATCTGGCCGGATGAGGTGCGTGAGCCCGACTTCGGCTTCCTCGACGAGCTGGTGGAGCTGCGCCCGCAGGAGCAGACGATGGCCGAGTCTCTGGTCGCAAGCATGGCCGGCGACTTCGACCCGGCGCAGTACACCGACGACTACCGCGCGGCGCTGCAGCACGTCATTGACGCCAAGGTCGAGGGGCGCCAGCTGGACGCCGCCGAGCAGGCCCAGCCGAATGCGGGAAACGTGGTGGATCTGATGTCGGCACTGCGCGCCTCGGTCGACGCCGCCAAACGCAGCCGCGGCGAGGCCGGCTCTGCTGCGGCGTCGCCGCCGGCACCGACCGCGAAGGCAACGAAACCGGCGAACGCCACGCCGGCGAAGGCCGCGAAGGCCACCAGGGAGCCGGCGAAGGCCGCGGGGCCGGCCGTGCGCGCCGCGAAGGCTCCGGCACGGACAGCGGCGAGCCCCGCGAAGGCGATGATGACGGCGAAGGCGCCGACGACGGCAGCGTCTGCCGGCAAGAAGGCCGCGTCGAAGCGGTCGACGCGCAAGGCGGCGGCCACTGCCCCCGGCGCCCGCAAGGCTGGCATTCGCAGGAGCGCCTGAACCGCGCGGCGTAAGGTGCCGGCCGTGCCCCGAACCGTGACCCGGACCGCGCCGGTGGCCCGCCTCTCCGACGCGGTGCTCCCGGCGCTAGACCCGACCGGCCCGCGCTGGCCGGGGCGCCAGGTCGAGGTGGGCGGCGCGAGCGTCTACGTCCGCGACACGCCGTCGACTGACCCCGCCGCCGAACCGGCCCTGTGCGTGCACGGCCTCGGTGGCTCAGCGACCAACTGGACGGATTTGGCCGAGCTGCTCAGCGGACGCCTGGCCGTCGA
>JAYTRE010000302.1:0-7797 GCA_043746395.1 Pseudonocardiales bacterium | reverse complement strand
GCGCAACATCGCGTCCAGCTCGGCCATCAGGATCTGGTGAGCCCGCATGATCGAGGTGACTGCCCGCATCGAGGCGTAGACCTCCGCCGGTTCATCGGGCCAATGCGATTGCCACAATTGGGCGGCCCGATCGATCGGGTCGAAGCCGAGAGGCGGCTGGTGCGGCACCGTCGCAGGGTATCGGCCCGCGGGCCGGCTGCCGCGTAATCTCGCGAGCATGAGTGACGCCCTCGACCGCCTGGACCTGCTGGACCTCGACGCCGACCTCGACGCCGAGGACCGGCTGCTGCGCGACACCGTGCGCAAGTTCGCCGACGATCGGCTGCGCCCGAACATCCGCGAGTGGTTCGAATCAGGCACGCTGCCGGCCCGCGAGCTGGCGCAGGAGTTCGGCGCACTCGGCGTGCTCGGCATGCACCTGACGGGCTACGGCTGCCAGGGCGCCAAGGCCTCGCAGTACGGGTTGGTGAGCGCCGAGATCGAAGCCGTCGACTCCGGCCTGCGCTCGCTCGTGAGCGTGCAGGGGTCCCTGGCGATGTACGCGATCCACGCCTACGGCAGCGAAGAGCACAAACAGCGCTGGCTGCCGGACCTGGCCGCGGGCAACGCAATCGGCTGCTTCGGGCTCACCGAGCCGGACTCGGGCTCCGACCCCGGCTCGATGCGCACCCGGGCGCGCCGCGACGGCGACGACTGGCTGCTTACCGGCAACAAGATGTGGATCACCAACGGTTCGATCGCCGACGTGGCGGTGGTGTGGGCGCGTACCGACGACGGCGTGCGCGGCTTCCTCGTCGAGAAGGGGATGCCCGGCTTCACCACCCAGGACGTGCATCACAAGATCTCCCTGCGCGCCTCGATCACGAGCGAGCTGATCTTCGACGAGGTGCGGCTGCCGGCCTCGGCGCAACTGCCCGGTGCGCGTGGGCTGCGCGGGCCGCTCGGCTGCCTCACCGAGGCCCGGTTCGGCATCATCTGGGGCGTCACCGGCTCCGCGCGGGATGCGCTCGCGTCGACGCTCAACTACGCGGGGACCCGCAGCCAGTTCGGCAGGCCGATTGCCGGGTTCCAGCTGACCCAGCGCAAGCTCGCCGAGCTGGCCGTGTCGCTGCAGCAGATGCAGCTCACCGCGCGGCGGCTGGGCGAGCTCAAGGACAGCGGGCGGATCCAGGCGCACCAGATCAGCTTCGGCAAGTTCGCCAACGTCCGCGCCGCCCTCGAGATCTGCCGCGAGGCCCGCTCGATCCTGGGCGGCAGCGGCATCACCACCGAGTACCCGGCGCTGCGGCACGCGGTGAACCTCGAGACCGTCTACACCTACGAGGGCACCCACGAGGTGCACACGCTGGTGCTGGGCCAGCAGCTCACCGGCCTGGACGCCTTCCGCTGATCGCTACCGCTTCTGCTCAAACGCCCGCAACCGGCGGCGCGGTGGCGACGGCCCAAGTCAGCTGCGATCGCCTCACTCGAGGGGGTTCTCGGCGTCACGCAGCGCGGCGAGCGCTTCGGCATACATTCGGGCCTTGATCGTGGCCAGGGTCGGACCCGCCTTGCTGGCCAGCGGCCGAGCTAGCTCGAGCGCCGCCGACAGGACGTCGTCCTCGTGGGCGACCGCATCGACGACACCGGCGGCCAACGCGTCCGTGCCGCCGTAGCGCCGCCCGGTGGTCATCGCCTCGTGCGCGGTCCGCTTCGACAGCTTGGCTTGGATGAGCCCGGACATGCCCCGTGTGAACGCGATGTTGAGGTCGATTTCCGGCAGGCAGAAGTACCCGCGGTCGGCACGCATGACCCGAAAGTCGTGCGCGAGCGCGAGCATGCCCCCACCGGAACCGATCGCCGTGCTGGGCGAGCCAGTCCAGGTCCAGGCCGTTGGAGAAGAACTTGCCCGCAGCCGTCGTGACGAGGGCGCGCGGACCGTCGGCGGCCTCGACCCGGTCGAGTTGGGCGTACACCTCGGCGAGCCAGCCCGGGTGAAACCGGTTCTCGGTGTCGCCGAGGTTTAGCACAAAGACCTCGCCGTTGCGGTCAAGGGTCGGCACGGATCGCCCTCCTGGTGGGTAGCCTGGCATGTCGTCTCCAGGGGTAGGAGATGTTACTGCCGAGTAGGGATGTTGTTCACCGGAAGGACGCCGCCGTGCCCGACAACGACCTGCTGCCGCTGCTGGACGAGCGGCTGCGCGGGCTCTACTCTCCCCTGCTCGCCGACACGGTGGCCACGATCCTGCTCACGGCCGGCGGGGTGGCTAGCTGGACCGTAGAGGTCGACCGCGGCCGCACCCTGGCCCGGCGCGGAGGTCCGGCCAACCCCACCACCACGGTCCGCGCGCCGCTGCCGGTGCTGGTCGACGTCGTGTCGGGCACCCGCAGCGGCATCGAGGCCTTCCTCGCCGGGAAGCTCACCGTGCGCGGGAACCTCGCCCTCGCCCTGCAGCTCGACGGACTGTTTCCTGGCGATGACTCCGACACGAGCCGGACGTCGACCCGATCCACGCTGGCCAACGGCATCGAGACGTTCTACCTTGAGGCCGGTCCGGTCGAGGCACCGCCCGTCGTTCTGGTGCACGGGTTAGGCGCCACCAATGCCTCGATGCTGCCGCTGTTCGCACAGCTGGCGCGCGATTTCCACGTCCTAGCCCCCGACCTGCCCGGGCACGGCGGCAGCCAGGCCCGCCGTGACGCCCACGGCGCAGAATTCCTCGGCACCTGGCTGACAGCCTTCCTGCGCCAGACCTGCGACGCGCCAGCCGTTCTCGTCGGCAACAGCCTCGGCGGACGCACTGCGCTGCAGGCCGCCCTCAACTCGCCCTATGACGTCCGCGGCCTCGTGCTGCTCTGCCCGGCGGTGGCGTTTCGCAGGCTGCGGCAGTTCGTACCCCTGGTGCGGGCGTTCCGCGACGAGCTCGCCGTCCTGCCGATCAAGATCCCGCGCACGATGGCGGCCCGCGGGGTGCGTGCGCTGTTCGCCGACGACAGCCGGGTGGCCGACTCCTGGTACGACGCGGCGATCGACGAATTCATCCGGGTGCTGGGCATCCGGGCCAGCCGGCTCGCCGTGTTCTCGGCCCTGCGCAACATCTACCTGGACGAGCCGTTCGGCGCCAGCGGCTTCTGGGACCGGCTGCCGGGTCTGAAGCCACCCGCGCTGTTCCTCTGGGGCGACCGCGACGTCCTCGTCCCGGTCAGCTTCGCGCGGTTCGTCGAACGGGCTCTGCCGCAGGCGCGCTCGGTCGTCGTCGAGAGCTGCGGGCATGTCCCGCAGTTCGAGCACGCGGAGCTGACTGCTCAGTATGCCCGCGAGTTCATCGCGTCGTTGCCGGCCGTTGCCGAGCGTCAGACGGGCGAACCCGCCTGAACCAGCCGGCCGTCAAAGCGCGCCGACAAGCTCGTCGGCGGCGGTGTACGGGTCGATTTCGCCCGCCGCGACCCGTGCGGCCGCCGCGTCCAGGGCAGCAGAGCCGGGCACCGCAGCGAAACGCCTGCGCACCTGACCGAGCGCAATCGCCTCGATCTCACTTGCCGCGCGCGCCCGGCGGCGGCGGGTGAGCTCACCGTGGCGCAGCGTCCAGTCTCGATGTTTGGCGATGGCGTCGAGCACGTCGCGGATGCCGTCGCCCTTGCTCGCGACGGTCTGCACGATCGGCGGGCGCCAAGCGCCGGGGCCTGAGTGCCGGCCGCCCAGAGACTGCATGGAGCGCAGATCGCGGGCCACCTGATCGGCGCCCTCGCGGTCAGCCTTGTTCACGACGAAGACGTCCGCGATCTCAATGATGCCGGCTTTGGCCGCCTGGATGCCGTCGCCGAACCCGGGCGCCACCACCAGCAGCGTGGTGTCGGCCAGCGAGGCGATCTCGACCTCCGCCTGCCCGACGCCAACCGTTTCGATGAGGATCACCTCATAGCCGCAGGCGTCAAGCACGCGCAGCGCCTGGGGTACGGCCGCCGAAAGGCCGCCGAGCTGGCCGCGGGAGGCCATCGAGCGGATGAAGACGCCGTCATCGGTGGCGTGGTCCTGCATCCGCACGCGGTCACCGAGCAGGGCGCCGCCGGAGAAGGGCGAGGACGGGTCCACGGCGAGAACTCCAACGCGCCGGCCGTCGGCGCGCAGCGCTGCGACCAGCGCCGAGGTGCAGGTGGACTTGCCGACGCCGGGCGAGCCGGTGAGCCCGATGACCTGGGCATGGCCGGCGTACGCCGCCAGGGACGCGGCGACCACGCGCAGGAGCGGCGAGTCGTTCTCCACCAACGTGATCAGCCGGGCGATGGCACGGGCCTCACCGGTTCGGGCCCGCTCCACCAGCTCGGCGACATCAGCGCTGCGCCGAGACACCCCCATGGATCAGGAGGCGGCGGGAACGTGCAGGATCAGCGCGTCGCCCTGGCCGCCGCCGCCACACAGCGCGGCCGCGCCGGTACCGCCACCGCGCCGCCGCAGCTCGTAGGCCAGCGTCAGCGCGAGGCGGGCACCGGACATGCCGATGGGGTGGCCGAGCGCGATCGCGCCGCCGTTGACGTTCACGATCTCCTCATCCACGCCGAGGTCCTTCATCGACTGGATGCCGACGGCCGCGAACGCCTCATTGATCTCGATGAGGTCAAGGTCGGCGACGGTGAGGTTCTCCTTGCGCAGCGCGTCCTTGATCGCGTTGGCCGGCTGGGACTGCAGCGAGTTGTCCGGGCCCGCGACGTTGCCGTGTGCTCCGATCTCGGCGATCCAGCTCAGTCCCAACTCCGCTGCCTTGGCCTTGCTCATCACCACGACCGCGGCCGCGCCGTCGGAGATCTGTGAGGCGGAGCCCGCGGTGATCGTGCCGTCCCGAGTGAACGCGGGGCGCAGCTTGGCGAGCGACTCGGCGGTCGTGTCGCCCCGGATGCCCTCGTCCTCGCGGAACTCGATGGGTTCGCCCTTGCGCTGCGGGATGAGGACGGGCGCGATCTCCTCGTCGAACACGCCGTTCTTGGCGGCCACCGCGGCGCGCTGGTGCGAGCGGGCGGAGAACTCGTCCTGCTCCGCGCGGCCCAGACCCAACGTGGTGTTGACCTTGTCGGTGGACTCACCCATCGGGATGTTCTCGAAGATGTCGGTCAGGCCGTCGAAGGCCATCGAGTCCAGCATCTCGATCGCGCCGTACTTGAACCCGCTGCGCGACTTGGGCAACAGGTGCGGCGCGTTGGTCATCGACTCCTGCCCACCGGCGACGATGATCTCGAACTCGCCCGCCCGGATGAGCTGGTCGGCCAGTGCGATCGCGTCGAGGCCGGACAGGCAGACCTTGTTCACCGTGAGGGCCGGCACGCTCAGCGGGATACCGGCCCGGTGGGCGGCCTGGCGGGCCGGTATCTGGCCGGCGCCGGCCTGCAGCACCTGACCCATGATCACGTACTGCACCTGGTCGGGGGCGACCCCGGACCGCTCAAGCGCCGCCTTGATCGCTATACCGCCCAGATCCGCGCCGGTGAAGTCCTTCAGCGAACCGAGCAGGCGCCCCATCGGCGTCCGCGCGCCGTCCACGATGACCGAGCCAGCCATGCGAAACCTCCTGATGAGGCCGGCCCAACGTTCAGGATTCGCCGCAGACCGGCGCCGGACCGCGTTCCGGCAGACAGCCCACTGTAGCCACGGCGCCGCGTTTGGCGGGTGTGAGGGTGCGCACGCCGGCTCGCCCTATACCGCTTCCAGACGTCACGATGGCCTGATGCCCACCCCGAGCCTGTTCACCAAGATCGACCACGTCGGCATCGCGGTGCCGGACCTCGACGTCGCCATCGCGTTCTACCGCGACACGTTCGGGGTGGTGAGCGTGCACGAGGAGACCAACGAGGAGCAGGGAGTCCGCGAGGCGATGCTCGCGGTCGGTGACGGCTCCACGCGCATCCAACTGCTCGCCCCGCTCAACGCGGAGTCGACGATCGCCACGTTCCTCGACCGCAGCGGGCCCGGCATCCAGCAGCTGGCCTACACCGTGGACGACATCGAGGCGGTGTCCGCGCAGTTGCGCAGCAAGGGCCTGCGCCTGATCTACGAGACCCCCCGCCGCGGGACGTCGGGCAGCCGCGTCAACTTCATCCATCCCAAGGACGCCGGCGGCGTACTGGTCGAACTGGTACAACCCGCTCCCCCGCTCACCGCTCCCGTCCCACCCCCGGTTGAGTGACGGCCGTCCGCTTCGCGTCGGCCAATAACATCCAAGGACGACGACCAACTGTAAAGGCCTGCCCATGGACGACATCCGCAACGCGATCCTGACCGGCGAGCTGGGCGCGCTCGACGAGCTCCCGGTACCCGAGGCGTACCGGGGGGTGGTCGTGCGCGCCGACGAGATCGCCATGTTCGACGGTTTGAGCACCAGCGAGAAGGATCCCCGCAAGAGCCTGCACCTGCAGCAGGTCCCGACGCCGGAGCTCGGCCCCGGCGAGGCGCTGGTGGCCGTGATGGCCAGCGCGATCAACTACAACACCGTGTGGACGTCGATCTTCGAGCCCGTGTCGACCTTCGAGTTCCTCAAGCGCTACGGCAAATCATCCGCCCTGGCCCGCAAGCACGATCAGCCCTATCACGTGGTGGGCTCCGACCTCGCCGGCGTGGTACTGCGGGTCGGGCCCGGCGTGACCAAATGGAGCGCCGGCGACGAGGTCGTGGCGCACTGCCTGTCCGTGGAACTCGAGGACCCGCAGGGCCACGACGACTCGATGATGGACCCGCAGCAGCGCATCTGGGGGTTCGAGACCAACTTCGGTGGCCTGGCCGAACTGGCCCTGGTCAAGTCCAACCAGCTCATGCCCAAGGCCGCCCACCTCACCTGGGAGGAGGCGGCGGCGCCCGGTCTGGTCAACTCCACTGCTTACCGCCAGCTGGTGAGCCACCACGGCGCCAACATGAAGCAGGGTGACGTGGTGCTCATCTGGGGCGCGTCCGGCGGCCTCGGCGGCTACGCCACCCAGTTCGCGCTCAATGGCGGTGCCATCCCGGTGTGCGTGGTCTCCTCTCCCGAAAAGGCCGACATCTGCCGCTCGATGGGCGCAGAACTGATCATCGACCGCAGCGCGGAGGGCTACCGGTTCTGGCAGGACGGCGTCCAGCAGCCGTCGGAATGGAAACGGCTGGGCAGCAAGATCCGCGAGCTCACCGGCGGCGAGGACCCCGACATCGTCTTCGAGCACCCGGGCCGGGAGACGTTCGGCGCGAGCGTCTACGTCACTAGGCGGGGCGGGACGATCGTCACGTGCGCCTCCACCTCTGGATACTGGCACGAATACGACAATCGCTACCTGTGGATGACGCTCAAGCGCATCGTCGGCTCGCACTTCGCCAACTACCGGGAGTCGTGGGAGGCCAACCGGCTGATCGCCAAGGGCGCCGTGCATCCCACCCTGTCCAGGGTCTACCCGCTGGCCGAGACCGGCCAGGCGGCCTACGACGTGCATCGCAACTTGCACCAGGGCAAGGTCGGCGTGCTCTGTCTGGCCCCTGAGGAGGGCCTGGGCGTGCGCGACCACGAGTTGCGGGCCAAGCACCTCGAGGCGATCAACCGGTTCCGCGACCGCTGATCGGCAGGACCCAGCCGGGCCCGGTCCAACCACGCCCTTGGGGGTAGCAGCTCCGGGATGCGACGATTGGGCCATGGCTGCGGAAGACCAGACCGACATCCTGCCGATCCTCAGTGATGCGCACCGGGGTTTCGATGCCGCGATGCGCGGCTACGACCGCGCCCAGGTGGACCAGTTCGTCGCCCGGCTGGACGACGATCTGCGCACCACCGCGGCGGAACGAGACGCAGCGGCTTCGCGCAGTGCCGA
>JAYTRE010000301.1:0-29205 GCA_043746395.1 Pseudonocardiales bacterium | reverse complement strand
GAGGCGACCAGGGTCGACTCGGACCCCTCGATGCTCTGGTAGCGCGGCGCGGTGAACTTGTCTTTGCTCGGCAGGTTCACCCACAGCTGCAGCCCGTGGAAGACGCCGCCGGATAGCACCAGCGCCTCGGGCGGAGTCTCGATGTGCAGGATGCCGGCACCCGCGGTCATCCACTGCGTCGCGCCGTTGTTGATCACGCCGCCGCCGCCGTGGCTGTCCTGATGCTGGAAGGTGCCGTCGATCATGTACGTGACGGTCTCGAAGCCGCGGTGTGGGTGCCAGGACGTGCCCTTCGGCTCTCCCGGGGCGTAGTCGACCTCGCCCATCTGGTCCAGGTGGAGGAACGGGTCCAGCTCGCTCATCGAGACGCCGGCGAAGGCGCGCACGACGGGAAATCCGTCGCCCTCGAACCCGCGGGGACCGGTCGTGACCTGCTCGACGGGGCGCTCGGTGTCACCCAGCTGGGCGCCGGGCAGGCGTGGCAGAGTCAGGGCGTCGGCAGTCACTGCGGGCATGGCAGTCCTCCTGACGGTTGCGCGTACGACGGTGATCCAACGCCGCCGGGACGCCGGTGCATTCCTTCGGCGATCAGCACGAGATGGAGTCAGAACTCGTACTGCAGTGACCTACTGAGCGCCTGCCGTCCGGTCGAGGTGAGGCACACCGCCCGACCCGAGCCGATGCGCTCGATCATCGCTGCCCTGATGCCGACGCCGAGCGCCCCGGCCAGGTGGTCGTAACAGGTGCGGGCCCGGGACAGCGCGGTCCGCGTGGTCGCCGCGCGCAGTGACGCGGGTCGCGCCGTGGGCCGGGGCGCGCGGAAGCACACCGCGAGCAACCTGCACGAGCGCCCCGTCCTCGTGCTCAACTTCCCGGCTTTGAAGCTGTGGGCCTCCGTCGAGCGGCTGGCTCTGCTCACCGGCGCCAACCCGGTGCCACCGGGCAAGCCGGCGGCCTGCCGCTATGAGCCGGACAAGTTCGGTGCGGCCGGGCTCACCCCCCACCTCTCGCATCTCGTGCGCCCCCCGCGGGTGGCCGAGTGTCCGGCCCAGGTGGAGGCACCGGTCAGCGACATCCGCGCCGGCAGATTCTCCGTCAAGGCCCGCCGAGCCGAGTACTGACCGTCGACGCCGGTCGGCCCAGACCTCGCCGAACGGCCCGAGGAGCGCCGGCCTACCACGTGCCGCGGTCGACGGCGCGGTGATCGCCGTCGCCGGACCACTCCGGCGATCAGCCGGCGAAGCGCAGCCACAGGGCGCCGAGAGGCGGCAACCGCAGCGTTGCCGAGGCGGGCTGACCGTGCCAGGGCTCGGCCGCTGCCTCGACCCCGCCGAAGTTGCCGACCCCGGAGCCGAAGTACACCTCCGCGTCGGTGTTCACCACCTCGTCCCAGCGCCCCGGATGCGGCAGCCCGACCCGGTAGGTGTCGTGCGGGACGGCGGAGAAGTTCGCCAGGCACGCCAGCACGGAACCGTCGGGGCCGAACCGCAGGAAGGAGTACACGTTGCTCGGCGCGTCGTTGGCGTCGATCCAGTGGAAGCCGGCCGGGTCGGAGTCGAGCGCCCAGAGCGCGTCGGTCTCGCGGTAGACCCGGTTGAGGTCGGCGACCAGGCGACCCATCCCGCGGTGGTCCGGGGAATCGAGCAGCCACCAGTCCAGCGACCGGCTCTCGGCCCATTCACCGCCTTGCGCGAACTCCTGCCCCATGAACAGCAACTGCTTGCCGGGGTGGGCCCACAGGTAGGCGTACAGGGTGCGCAGCGTGGCCAGCTGCTGCCAGCGGTCCCCGGGAATCTTGTTGAGCAGGGAGCCCTTGCCGTGCACCACCTCGTCGTGCGACAGCGGCAGCACGAAGTTCTCGCTATAGGCGTACATCATCGAGAAGGTCAGCTCGTTGTGGTGGAACTGCCGGTGTATCGGCAGGTGGGCGAGGTAACTGAGCGTGTCGTGCATCCAGCCCAGGTCCCACTTGAAGCCGAAGCCGAGCCCGCCGAGGTGGGCGGCCCGCGTGACGCCGGGCCACGACGTCGACTCCTCGGCGATCGTTACCGCTCCGGGGACCCGCTTGTAGACCGTGGCGTTCATCTCCTGCAGGAACGCCACGGCCTCCAGGTTCTCCCGGCCGCCGTAGCAGTTCGGCTCCCACTGCCCGGGCCCGCGGGAGTAGTCGAGGTAGAGCATCGAGGCGACGGCGTCCACGCGCAGGCCGTCGACGTGGAACTCCTCGAGCCAGAACAGGGCATTGGCCACGAGGAAGTTGCGCACCTCGCGGCGGCCGAAGTCGAAGACGTAGGTGCCCCAGTCAGGCTGCTCGCCCCGGCGGGGGTCGGCGTGCTCGTAGAGCGGCGTGCCGTCGAAACGGGCCAGCGCCCAGGCGTCCTTGGGGAAGTGCGCCGGCACCCAGTCCACGAGCACGCCGATGCCGGCCCCGTGGAGGGCGTCGACGAGATGACGGAACGCGTCCGGGTCGCCGAACCGCGCCGAGGGCGCGTAGTAGGACGACACCTGGTAACCCCACGAGCCGCCGAACGGGTGCTCGGCGACCGGCAGGAACTCGACGTGGGTGAAGCCTGACTCGACGATGTAGGCCACCAGCTGCTCGGCGAGCTCGAGGTAGGACAGGCCCGCTCGCCACGAGCCGAGGTGGACCTCATAGATCGACATCGGGGCGGCGTGCCACGAGGTCTGCGCGCGCCGCTGCAGCCACTCGGCGTCGCGCCACGGGTACGTCGAGGTGTGCACCACCGAGGCGGTGGCCGGAGGAATCTCGGTCGCAAAGGCCATCGGGTCGGCCTTGTCCCGCCACTGGCCGTCGGCACCGAGCACGTGGAACTTGTAGCGGCAGCCGTCCCCCACACCGGGCACGAAGATCTCCCAGACCCCGGAGGACCCGAGCGCGCGCATGGGCAGGGCTCGCCCGGACCAGTAGTCGAAGTCGCCGGCTACCCGCACGCCGCGCGCACTCGGCGCCCACACCGCGAACGAGGTGCCGGACACCGGCCCGGCAGGAGTCGGGTACGCGCGAACGTGGGCCCCGAGGACCTGCCACAGGTTCTCGTGCCGGCCCTCGCCGATCAGGTGCAGGTCGACCTCGCCGAGGGTGGGCAGCCACCGGTACGGGTCGTCCACCACGGCGGTGTGCTCGCCGTAGGCGACCTCCAGGCGGTAGTCGCTGAGCTCGCCGGCCAGCAGGCCAGCAAAGACGCCACCGTCGTGCACCCGCTCAAGCGGCGTGCGCCGGGAACCGACGACAGCGGTCACCGCGCTCGCCTCTGGACGCAGCGTGCGGACGACGGTGCGGCCATCACCGGTCGGGTGCGCGCCGAGGATCGCGTGTGGGTTGTGGTGCGCGCCGGCCACGAGACGCTCGAGCTCGTCGGGGGCGACCGGTCCCGCGGTCACGAGGGGGCGTCCTGGCCGGCCAGCCGGGTGAGGGTGGCGAGGGGGATCGGCAACCAGTTGGGCCGGTGCCGGGACTCGTACACGGCCTCGTAGACGGCCTTGTCCGCCTCGTAGGCCTGCAGCAGCGCCGACTGAGCACGGGGGTCGCCGCCCCCCTCCTCCGCATACCCGTCGCAGAACGCGTCCCGGTTGCGCTGGGCCCACTCGCCAGCGCGGTAGGCGAGTTGGCTGTCGAATCCGGATTCGACGAGGCGGTGGTGGCCCGCGTACTCGAACGAGCGCAGCATTCCGGCGACGTCGCGCAGCGTGCTGTCAGGTGCGCGACGCTCGGCGAAGGAGGCCATCGGTTCGCCCTCGAAGTCGATGATCACCCAGCGCTGCGCGGTGCGCAGGGCCTGCGCCAGGTGCAGGTCGCCATGGATGCGCTGCAGCTCGACGGGCCCGGACGCGGCGCCGACGCCCCGGTAGGTCTCGCGCAGGCCGTCGGCCAGCCCGGCCAGTTCGGGCACCACTGTGATGGCGTGTTCCAGCCGCTCCCGCATGGCGGCGATGCGCCGCCCGGTCACGTCCTCGCGCCCTGGGCTCACGCCGAACGCGGCGGCGAGGTCCTGGTGCACCTCGGCGACGGCCGCGCCCAGCCGGTGCGCCTCCCCGGCGAAGTCACCACCGGCCTCCTCGGCGTGCAGATCGGCCTCGGCCATCAGGTCACGCACGCTGGCCTTGGCCAGCTCCCAGCCGTCAGTGGCCGTGGTCAGGTACTCCTGCAGCATCGCCAGCGCGACAGTGTCGCCACCGACGTCGGCCTCCACGAAGCCGAGCAGTCGCGCGATGTGCCGCCCGCCGAGCTCGCCGAGGGCAGCATGGATCTCGATGTCGGGATTGATGCCCGGCTGCAGCCGGCGAAAGACCTTGAGGATGGTGACGTCGCCGTACATGAGCGAGGTGTTGCTCTGCTCGCCGGTCAGCACCAGGCTCTGCTCATCGACCGGCACCGATTCGGCGGGCACGCTGCGGCGGAAGTGGAGCACGCCGTCGTGTCGGTTATCGCGGATTGCCTGCGGCCACACCTGTGTGACGTCCTTGTCGTGCAGGGCGTCGTAGATCCAGCGGGTCGCGCCCCCGTCATCCACCGTGCCGATCAGGACGTGCTCGAGGGTGTCGGCGGGTTGCTCGCGGGAGACGAGCGGGAGCTGGTAGGTCTCAAAGCTGCCGTCGTCGTAGCGCACCCGCGCCGTCCAGATGGTGACCTCGGCCGGCGCGGGCGTGAGGCTCGCGAGCAGCTCGAGCTCGATCGAGCTCTGGCGTCCCTTGCCGCCGAACCACCGCTGGGTCGGCAGCCACTGCTCGATGAGGTTCGCGACTTCGGGCGAGGCGATCACGCAAGTACCTCGGCGGCGGATTCGCCGGTCGGCGGCTCCACGGCCGGTTGCGGGCGGCGCGGGATGCGCAGCCAGTAGAAGCCGTGCCCCGACAGGGTGAGCAGGTAGGGCAGCTCGCCGATGGCGGGGAAGTGCGCACCGCCGAGCAGCTCGATCGGCTCCACTCCCTCCCAGTGCCGCAGGTCGAGCTCGGCGGGCTGCGCGAAGCGGGAGAGGTTGTTGACACACAAGACGATGTCGTCGCCGAACTCGCGCACGAAACTCAGCACGCTGGGGTTACCACCCCCGATATCGGCGAACGTACCGAGACCGAAGGCGGGATTGGCCTTGCGCAGGTGGATCATCCGGCGCGTCCAGTGCAGCAGGGAGGACGTGTTCTTGGTCTGCGACTCCACGTTGGTGACCTGGTAGCCGTGGATCGAATCCATGTTCACCGGCAGGTAGAGGCGCCCGGGATCGCAGGTCGAGAAGCCGGCGTTGCGGTCGGGCGTCCACTGCATCGGCGTGCGGACGCCGTCGCGGTCACCGAGCCAGATGTTGTCGCCCATGCCGATCTCGTCGCCGTAGTAGAGGACGGGGGAGCCCGGGAGGGACAGCAGCAGCGCGGTGAACAGCTCGATCTGGTTGACGTCGTTCTCCAGCAGCGGCGCGAGGCGCCGTCGGATGCCCATGTTGGCCTTCATCCGAGGGTCGCTGGCGTACTCCGCCCACATGTAGTCGCGCTCGTCGTCGGTGACCATCTCGAGGGTGAGTTCGTCGTGGTTGCGCAGGAAGATGCCCCACTGGCAATTGGCCGGAATGGGCGGTGTCTGCGCCATGATCTCCGAGATCGGGTAGCGCGACTCGCGGCGCACGGCCATGAAGATGCGCGGCATCACCGGGAAGTGGAACGCCATGTGGCACTCGTCGCCGCCCGCCGCCGGGTCTCCGAAGTACTCCACGACGTCGGCTGGCCATTGGTTGGCCTCGCAGAGCAGCACCCGGTCGGGGAAGTCGCGGTCGACTTCCTTGCGGACGCGACGGAGGAACTCGTGGGTCTCCGGCAGGTTCTCGCCGTTGGTGCCGTCGCGGACGAACAGGTAGGGAACCGCGTCGAGGCGGAAGCCGTCGATGCCCAGCTCGAGCCAGAAGCGCAGAGCGTCGATGATGGCCGACTGGACGCCGGGGGAGTCGAAGTTCAGGTCGGGCTGGTGGTTGAAGAACCGGTGCCAGAAGTACTGCTTTCGCACCGGGTCGAAGGTCCAGTTCGACGGTTCGGTGTCGACGAAGATCACCCGGGCGTCCGGGTACTTACCGTCGTCGTCGCTCCAGACGTAGAAGTCGCCGTAGGGGCCCGCCGGGTCGCGGCGGCTGGCCTGGAACCACGGGTGAGCGTCGGACGTGTGGTTCATCACGAAGTCGACGATGACCCGCATGCCCCGGGCGTGGGTGGCGTCGAGGAAGGCCTTGAAGTCGTCGATGGTGCCGAACTCGGGGAGTACCCCGGTGTAGTCGCTCACGTCGTAGCCGCCGTCGCGCAATGGCGAGGGGTAGAACGGCGGCAGCCACAGGCAGTCGATGCCCAGCCACTGCAGGTAGTCGAGCTTGTCGGCCAGGCCGGGCAGGTCGCCGGTGCCGTCACCATTGGAGTCGGCGAAGCCGCGCACCAGCACCTCGTAGAAGACCGCGCGCTTGAACCAGTCGGGGTCGGAGGGCAACGACGAGACGACAGTGGCTTCGCTGCCGGCCGGTGCGACTGGAAAACTCATCGACCCTTCCTAGCAGGTGACGGTGGGTGGGGCCTCATCGTGCGCGGCTCGCCCTCACCGCGCAGGTCGGCGGTGTCGGCTCGGACGGTGGGTGCATGCGGGCGTTTCAGCGGAGCACCGCGAACACGTGGGCCGGCTGGGTGTGCGGATCCAGCCGCACGTAGTTGTGCTGCCCCCAGCGGTACTCCGCGCCTGTGAGCAGGTCGCGCACGGTGAAGTGTTCGTCCCAACCGACGCCGAGCTCGGCGAGGTCGAGCGATGTGGTTGCTTCGCGTGCCGCGTGGGGATTGACCGTACAGATGACGAGAATCGTGTCACCGGTTGCCGGGTCTCGCTTGCTGAACGCGATCAGCTCCTCGCTGTCGATCTCGTGGAACCGCAGCGTGCGCAGCCCGTGCAGGGCCGGGTGCTCGCGGCGGATCCCGTTGAGCCGGGCGATGAAGGGCGCGAGCGAGCGCCCGTCGTCGATGGCGGCGGCGAAGTCGCGCGGGCGCAGCTGGTACTTCTCCGCGTCCAGGTACTCCTCGCTGCCTGGGCGGATCGGTAGGTGCTCGTAGAGCTCGTAGCCGGAGTAGACGCCCCAGCTCGGCGAGATCATCGAGGCCAGCACGGCGCGGATGGCGAAGGCAGCGGGTCCGCCGTGGACCAGGTAGTCCGACAGGATGTCCGGGGTGTTCACGAAGAGGTTCGGCCGCATGTAGTGCGCGGCATCGACCAGCTCTCGGGCGTACGACTCGAGCTCGCTCTTGGTCGTGCGCCAGGTGAAGTAGGTATAACTCTGATGGAAGCCGATCTTGGCCAGCTCGTGCATCAGCGCCGGCCGAGTGAACGCCTCGGCGAGAAACAGTACGCCCGGATGGCGCTTGCGAATCTCGGCGATCAGCCACTGCCAGAAGTTGATCGGCTTGGTGTGCGGGTTGTCGACGCGGAAGATCGTCACCCCCGCCGCGATCCAGTACTCGAGCAACCGCCGGCACTCGGCGTAGAGCCCCGCCGGGTCGTTGTCGAAGTTGAGCGGGTAGATGTCCTGGTACTTCTTCGGCGGGTTCTCGGCGTAGGCGATGGTGCCGTCGGGCCTGGTGGTGAACCACTCCGGGTGAGTCGCCACCCACGGGTGATCGGGCGCGGCCTGCAGCGCGAAGTCCAGTGCCACCTCCAGGCCCAACTCCCGGGCCCGCCCGACGAACGCGGTGAAGTCAGCCATCGTGCCGAGCTGCGGATGGATCGCGTCGTGGCCACCCTCGCGCGAGCCGATCGCCCACGGCGAGCCGACGTCCCAGGACGCTGCCGCGACGGTGTTGTTCGGTCCCTTGCGGTTGAGCTCGCCGATCGGATGGATCGGTGGCAGGTACACGACGTCGAAACCCAGCGAGGCGACGTAGTCGAGATGGGTGGTGGCGTCCCGGAGCGTGCCGTGCCGGGCCGGCTTGGCCGGGGCCACGGGATCCTCGGCCAGTTGCGCCCCCGTCGAGCGCGGAAAGAACTCGTACCAGGACCCGAACAACGCGCGCGGGCGGTCGACCCACAGCGGGTAGCGCGGTGAGGAGGTGACGCGTTCGCGCACCGGGTGCTCGTGCACCAACTGCTGCAGGTAGCCGTCGAGAGCGGGCCCGATCCGGTGGGCGAGGTCGAGGGTGGTGTCGCGCAGGCTCCGGGCCGCGGCCAGGGACCGCGGTCGCTCCGGCTTGGGAAGGGCCTTAGCCAGTCGCTCGAACAGCCGCGCGCCGTCCTCCAGATCGTTGGCGAGGTCGTCGCTGCCCTGCCCGGCGTCGATCTTGGCCGTCACCGCGTGGTGCCACGTGGTGAACGGGTCGCCCCACGCTTCGACGGTGAAACTCCATCGCCCGGGACGGTCCAGGACGATGACGGCATGCCAGCGGTCGGTGCCCGGTGCTCCCGGGGCCATCCGCAGCGGCGGGCTCCTGCGCCCGGCCGGATCGCGGAGCACCACGCTGGCGCCCACGGCATCGTGGCCTTCGCGGAAGACGACAGCCGAGACCGGGACCCACTCCCCGACGACCGAGCGCGCCGGATGCTCCGGCACGACCGTCGAGCCGACCACCGGGGTGACCTGCGTGATCCCGAATCGTGCGACCATTTCGCCCACGTTACCGATCCCGGTGACTCGCTGTAAGCCTTTCCAGAACCTGCTAGCGTCCAATCGGTGAAGGCTCTCCGTCGCATGACCGTCCGCGCCGCGTTCCCGCCGGAGCTAATCGGGCTCGGCGACATCGTCGGCAACCTGCGCTGGTCCTGGCACCAGGATTCGCTGGACCTACTCGAATCGGTCGACCCCGAGCTCTGGGTCTCGTGCGGGCGCGACCCGGTCCGCATGTTCGGCGAGGTGAGCGCCGAGCGGCTCGCGGTGCTGGCCGGCGACCGCAAGTTCCGGCGCCGGCTATCCGACGTGCACGACGACCTCACCGACTACCTCACCCAGCCGCGGTGGTACCAGCACCAGCAGGCCGAGCGCAGCGCCGCGGCGGACTCGACCGCGGCGGAAGCGCTGCCGAGCGCTATCGGCTACTTCTCGCCCGAGTTCGGCATCACCGAGGTGCTACCGCAGTACTCGGGGGGCCTCGGCATCCTCGCCGGCGACCACCTCAAGGCTGCGAGCGATCTCGGCGTGCCCATCATCGGCGTGGGGCTGCTCTACCGCGCGGGCTACTTCAGCCAGTCGCTGGCGGCCGACGGCTGGCAGCTGGAGCGTTACCCGTCCCTCGATCCGCAGGGTCTGCCGATCAAGGCCCTGCACGACGCCGATGGCGACCCGGTGCGGGTCGCCCTGGCGCTCCCCGAGGGGCGCACGCTGCACGCCCAGGTGTGGGTGGCGCGCGTCGGGCGGGTGCCGCTGCTGCTGCTCGACAGCGACATCGAGGACAACGACGCCGACGCGCGACAGATCACCGACCGTCTCTACGGAGGCGGCAAGGAGCACCGGCTCGAGCAGGAACTGCTGCTCGGGATCGGCGGGGTGCGCGCGATCCGCGCCTACTGCGCGGCGACCGCAACCGCCGCGCCGGAGGTGTTTCACACCAACGAAGGCCACGCCGGGTTCCTCGGCGTCGAGCGGATCCGCGAACTCATCGACGGCTATGGCCTCAGCTTCGACGAGGCACTCGAGGCCGTCCGGGCCGGCACGGTGTTCACCACGCACACCCCGGTCCCGGCCGGGATCGATCGCTTCCCGCGGGAGGACGTGGCCCGGCACCTGGCCGGGATGCCTGGCGTGCCGCTCGAGCGGGTGCTCGACCTGGGCGCCGAGCAGGACGTCAGCATCTTCAACATGGCGCACATGGGGCTGCGGTTGGGCCAGCGAGCCAATGGTGTGTCGCTGCTGCACGGCGTCGTGAGCAGGCAGATGTTCGCCGACCTCTGGCCGGGGTTCGACACCAGCGAGATCCCGATCACCTCGGTCACCAACGGCGTGCATGCGCCCACCTGGATGGCGCGCGACATCCTCGAGCTCGCCGAGCGGGAGGTAGGGCCGGAGGCGATCGCGGACGGCGGCAACTGGGCCGGGATCGACCGGGTTGGCGACAGGGAGCTGTGGAAGGTACGCCGCGACCTGCGCGAGCGCCTCGTCGGCGAGATCCGCCGCCGCATCCGGGCCTCGTCGTTGCAGCGCGGTCTCAGCGAGGCCGAGCTGGCGTGGACGGCGGTCGCCTTCGATCCCGATGTCCTGACGATCGGCTTCGCCCGCCGGGTGCCGTCCTACAAGCGGCTGACGCTGATGCTGCGCGATCCCGAACGCCTGCGCGCGCTGCTGCTCGACCCGCAGCGACCGGTGCAGATCGTCATCGCCGGCAAGAGCCACCCGGCTGACGACGGCGGCAAGCAGCTCATCGCGCAGATGGTGCGCTTCGCCGACGACCCCGCGGTACGCGCCCGGATCGCCTTCCTACCCGACTACGACATCGGCATGGCCCGCTACCTCTACTGGGGCGTCGACGTGTGGTTGAACAACCCGCTGCGCCCGCTGGAGGCCTGCGGCACGTCGGGCATGAAGGCCGCGCTCAACGGCGCCTTGAACCTGTCGATCCGCGACGGCTGGTGGGACGAGTGGTTCGACGGTGAGAACGGTTGGGCGATCCCGTCCGCCGACGGCGTCGTCGACCCCGACCGCCGTGACGACCTCGAGGCGGCAGCGCTGTACGACCTCATCGAGAACCACGTCGCGCCGCGCTTCTACGACCGCGACGCCAAGGGCGTGCCGACGCACTGGGTGCAGATGGTGCGCCACACGCTCAAGTCGCTGGGCCCCAAGGTGCTCGCCAGCAGGATGGTGAGCGAGTACGTCCGACGGCTCTACGCGCCGGCAGCGGCTGCGGCGAGCCGGTTGGCGCACGACGACTTCGCCGCCGCCCGCCGGCTCGCGCGCTGGCGGGCGGGAGTGCTCGCCGCCTGGCCCGGCGTCAGCGTGTTGCACGTCGACTCCCAGCTCGACGGCGACCCGCAGCTCGGCGGCGTGCTCACCCTGCGCACCGAGATCACCTTGAACGGCCTCACGCCCGACGATGTGGACGTCCAGGCGGTCTTCGGGAGCGTCGACGTCGACGATCGACTGACCGACATCCGCACGATCTCGCTCGCGGCTGCCGGCGCCGCCGATGGGACCTACCGCTTCGAGGGCGACGTCCCGCTGCAGCGCACCGGATCCTTCGGCTACACGGTTCGGGTCCTGCCCGACCATGAGCTGCTCGCCTCCCAGGCCGAGCTGGGCGTGGTTGCTTCGGCCTGACGGTGGCCGCGGTCAGGTAGCGCTCAGGCCGAGGCGGCCGAGCCAGCGAGCAGCCGGCCGAGAACGTCCAGCCCCGCCGCAAGATCCGTGCGAACCTGCCGCACCGAGATCGACAACCGCTCGGCGATGCGCTCCGGGCTCAGCTGCTGGAAGTAGGCCAGCCGCACGACAGCGCCCTGCATCGGAGTGAGGCGGTCCAGGGCGGCCAAGACGTCGCCCGCCCACGCGGTGCGTTCGGTATCGACATCCACAGCCCGCGACTCCACCTTGGCCTGCTGCGCCGATCCATGCCGTGCAGCGCCGATCCACCTGATCGGCTCGAACCTACCCAGCGGGCTATCCCCCGAAACGCCTACCGATCACGATCCGGCATCGGTTGTCCCGTCACGGTCGACCCGCAACACCAGGCAGCTGCGGGCTCGGACCGGAACTGCCGTCCCGCCACGCAGGTGTTCGGGCGAGCCGGGCGCGCCCGCCACCGTTGCAGTGTCCACGACCACCTCGTAGGACGTCGCCCACGGCGCCGCTGGCACGGCGAACGCGCCGTCGGTGTCGGCCGCGTGCAGCAGCAGCAGGAACGAGTCGCCGACGATCACCTCGCCACGCGAACTCCGGTGGCGCAGTCCGCGCCCGTCGAGGTACATCCCGATCGAGCGGAGCTGGCTGTCGAACCAGTCCGCTTCGCTCATCTCGCGACCGGCCGGGTGGAACCAGGCTAGGTCCTTGCAGCCGTCACCGTCGGCGACCGGGCGGCCCTCGAAGAAGGCGGGCTGGTGCAGGACGGGCGAGCTGCGGCGCAGCGCCAGCAGTCGACGCACCAGCGCGAGCATGTCCTCGGACTCGGGCGAGCTGGTCCAGTCCAGCCAGGAGACCGGGTTGTCCTGTACGTAGGCGTTGTTGTTGCCGCCCTGGGTGCGCCAGCGCTCGTCGCCAGCCACGAGCATCGGCGCCCCGGTCGACAGCAGCAGGGTCGTGAGCAGGTTGCGCGCCTGCCGCAGTCGCAGGTCGATCATCTCGGCTGGTGCAGGCTCACCCTCGACGCCACAGTTATACGAACGGTTGTCATCGGTGCCGTCGCGGTTGCCTTCGCCGTTGTCCTCGTTGTGCTTTTGCTCGTAGGAAACGAGATCGCGCATCGTGAAGCCGTCGTGGGCGGTGACGAAGTTGATCGACGCGATCGGGGCGCGGCCGTCGTCGCCGTAGAGATCTGAGGATCCGGTGAGCCGGAACGCGAGGTCGCGCACGCCGTCCGCACCGTGGGCCCAGAACGACCGGACGGTGTCGCGGTACTTGCCGTTCCACTCCGTCCACAACGGTGGGAACTCGCCGACCTGGTAGCCGCCAGCGCCCACGTCCCACGGCTCGGCGATAAGTTTCGCCTGCGAGATCAGCGGATCTTGGTGAATCGTGTCAAAGAAGGACGACAGCTTGTCGACGTCGTGCAGCGAGCGGGCCAGGGCCGAGGCGAGATCGAAACGGAACCCGTCGATGTGCATCTCGGTGATCCAGTAGCGCAGTGAGTCGGTGATCAGCGCAAGGGGAAAGGGCCGGCGCGGGTCGAAGGTGTTGCCGCAGCCGGTGTAGTCGGTGTAGCGGGATGGGTCGCCCTCGGCGAGCCGGTAGTAGGAGCCGTTGTCGATGCCCCGAAAGCTGAGCATCGGGCCGTCCGGCGCGCCCTCGGCGGTGTGGTTGTAGACGACGTCGAGGATGACCTCGATGCCGGCCGAGTGCAGCGCCCGCACCATCGACTTGAACTCGCGCACCTGGTTGCCGCGCCGGGCCGCATAGGCCTCGTGGGGCGCGAAGAAGCCGAGGGAGTTGTAGCCCCAGTAGTTGTGCATGCCGCGCCGCTGCAGCGACGGCTCGGTAACGAAGTGGTGGATCGGCAGCAGTTCGACCGCCGTGACGCCCAGCGACGTGAGGTACTCGATCGCGGCCGGGTGCGCGAGGCCGGCGTAGGTGCCGCGCAGCTCGGGCGGGATCGCGGGATGCTGTCGGGTGAAGCCGCGCACGTGCAGCTCGTAGATGACCGTGTCGTGCCACGGCACGTTCGGGCGGCGGTCGCTGCCCCACGGGAATGCGTCGTGGATGATCACTGATCGCGGGACGTAGGGCGCCGAATCGGCGGCGTTGTCGGGATAAACCGCGGGGGTGTCGGTGAACTCGCCTTCGAGGGCGCGGGCATAGGGATCGACGAGAAGCTTGGCGCGGTTGTGAAACAACCCCTGCGCCGGGTCGTAGGGGCCGTCCACCCGGAAGCCGTAACGCTGGCCCGGCCCGATGCCGGGCAAGTAGCCGTGCCAGACGTGATAGGTGGTCTCGTCGAGGGGGATCGCGGTCTCGCGGCCGTCGGCGTCAAACAAGCAGGCGCTGACCGCCGTCGCCGTGGTGGACCACAGCGCGAAGTTGGCCCCCTCGCCGTCCCACGTGGCGCCGAGGGGGAACGGGCTGCCCGGCCAGGCACGGTCGAGGCGCGCGGCGAGCGCGGCGGTGAGTTCCTCGGGCAACATCGCCGCGACTGTATCGCCCGGAGCGCGGGCTCAGTGGCCGGCGGCGAGCAGCCAGATCGACACCCCGCCGGTCACCCGATCGGCGGGGTGTCCGGTGAGCAGCTCGGCGAGGCGGGTGAGCGCGCCGGCGTGCGGGGCCGAACGCACGACAAACACCGCTTTGAACCGTTCGACGCTCAACTGGCGGCGCGCGGCGTCGACCCGCGCGCGGGGGTAGTGGGGTGGGTGCGCGGACCCCGCGGCGGCGGCGAGTGTCACGAGCGGGCTGGGTGCTGGCCCGTACGAGGCACCGCCGCGCACCCGGCGCAGCGCATAGCCACCCGGCTGGGAGAAGCGGAAGTCGGCATGCTGCTGGTAGTACATCCCGCTCGCGTCAGCGAAGGTCGGCGAGGGCAGCAGCAGCACCGGGGCACCCGGGGCAAGCAGCGTCCGTAGCTGCGACGAGGTGAAAAACGTCGCTGCCGGCGGAGTCGAGATGGCTCGGAAAGGCCGCGGGACGATCATGAGCAGGGCCGCCGCGAGCGCCGCCAGGCCGGCCGTACTGGCGGGCCGCAGGCGCCGATTCGCCCGGTCCGGCGCGCCGAGCAGGGTGTCGATCCACCGTGCGAGGAGCCACGCGATGACGAAGAACGAGGCGAAGGAGAAGCGGGCGGGCAGGATCGAGGTCAGGACGGGGAGGTGGGACAGGGGTGCCCAGGGCAGCGGGAACCCGAGCGGGCGGGAGGTGCCGAAGGTGAACAGGATCAGCACTGCGAGGGTGACGGCCGCGACCCGGACGGCGCGATCGCGCCTCGCGGTCACCGCGATGCCGATGACGAGGACGGCGAACAGGCCGAAGCCGAGGTACACCCCGTCCTCCGCCGCGCCGAGGTAGCTGTGATGCGGGCCGGCAAAGTCGAGCAGCTGCCGGTGGAGTGGGAGGAAGTAGTCGCCTATCGTCGCCCGCCAGCGCGCGGCGTGCAGCGAGACCGGCGTGGCCAGCAGGAGCTGGTCGATCAGCAGCGGCGAGGCGGCGAGCAGGAACACCCCGATCGCCAGCAGGAGCGCGCGCCACGAGCTGCGCAGGGCGGGCCCGACGGCCGCCCGGTCTGCCAACAGGTAGCCGGCCGCCGCCAGCAGTACCGCAATGGCGATGATCAGGATCAGCTCCTCGCTGATTCCCGCCTGGGCTGCCGTGACCAGACCCAGGTACCCCGCGGTACGGCGGGCGGGCCGGGGGCGTCGCCAGAGCAGGTCTTCGAGGAGCATGAGCATGATCGGGATCAGCGGCACGAAGATCAGGTTCAGGTGTCCCATGAGGTGCCCGCTCAGGTACGGGCTGAAGCCGATCAGCAGGCCCCCGACCGCGGCCGCGGGCGCGCGACGGGTGTGGCGATGCAGCCACCAGAACCCGGTGAGCGCCGCCAGCGCCGGGCCGAGGGTCATCAGCACGGCGTAGGCGAACACCGACCCGAGCGTGAGGGTCAGCGGGGCGGCGACAATGCCCAGGGTGGGCGTGCAGGTGTTCCAACTCAGGGATACGCCGTGCGGATAGTAGATGGCCGTGGTCCGCAACGGGTTGTGCCCGTGCATGAGCTGCCACGGCACCCATTTGAGGTTCCACATCGTCTGCATCGGGTCGTTGGTGTGGTGCGCGCTGCCCAACGTGCGGTGGAATGGGTCGGCCCAGAGCTGCCGGTAGAGGATCAGCATCGCCACGAGCGCGATCCCGAACACCGCGAGCGACCACAGCCGGCGCGGTGCGGCCTGGTCCTGATGCGCCGCCGGTGCGACGGCGTCCTGACGCGCCGCCGGCGCGCGGGAGCGGGCATCGGGCTGGCGAAGCGACATGCACGGCCCCTGTCTTCGACGAAAAGGCTCGATGGCCGGATGCCGGCCGGACGGGTGCAGACACTTGACAGCGTGCACCAGTTCGGGCAATCGTGGCGAATCGTTCTCAGTCATTACCTCAGCACCTCCCAGGTTTCGCCTGGCCCAGCAGGATTAGCTGAGCCCCTCGGACAGTTCCGTGCCCGAGTCGAGGAGAGGTGGTCTGCGATGTACCCGCAGTTCGGTCCCGAGCAAGCGAGCGCGACTCCCCTCCCGCCGAGCCAGCCCCTGCCCCCGCCCCGCTGGGCGCGGCGCCGGGCCCTCGTCGCCGCAGGAGCGGCCGCCGCCCTCGTGGCGGCCACCGTGGTGGGGCTGGAGGCGGCCGCCAGTACCAACACGGTCGCGGGGTCGGGCTCCGTGGCAATGCTCCCGACGCACTCAGGCCCGGTCGCGCCGGGCGGCACCGCCGGGGGCGGGATCGTGCCGGGCGGCGGTTCGGGATCCACGTCGCCCGGCGGTGCTCGGCAGGTCAGTCAGGCCGCGGCGAGCGCGGCCCAGCAAGTCGGCGTCGTGGACATCAACACCGTGCTGGGCTACCAGAGCGCGGCCGCCGCCGGAACGGGCATGATCCTCACCTCCAGCGGCGAGATCCTCACCAACAACCACGTGGTGAGCGGCGCGACGAGCATCAGGGTCACCGTGGTCTCCACGGGCGTGACCTACCCCGCAACGGTGGTGGGCACCGATCCCAATCGGGACGTCGCCGTCCTTCAGCTCCGCAACGCCTCCGGACTGCAGACGGCCAACGTGGGCGACTCCTCGACCGTCCAGGTCAATGACATGGTCACCGGCGTCGGCAATGCCGGCGGCGTCGGGGGGACACCGAGCGCCGCCACCGGTACCGTCGTCGCGCTCGGCCGGACCATCACGGCCTCCGACCAGAGCGGAGCCTCGAGCGAGACCCTGCACGGGATGATCGAGACCAACGCGCCCATCCAGGCCGGTGACTCCGGCGGGCCGCTGTATAGCGCGGCGGGCACGATCATCGGCATGGACACCGCCGCCTCCACCAACGGCCAGCCGGCCTACGGGCGGGCGACCTCGGTGCAGGTCGCCTCTACTGCCTTCGCCATCCCGATCAACACCGCGCTCGCGGTGGCCCGCCAGATCGAGTCGGGCGTCCCCACGAGCACCGTCCACATCGGCTATCCCGCGTTCCTCGGAGTCTCGGTCGCCACGTCGGCCGCTGCGCCAGGCGCACTCGTCGCATCGGTGCTCAACGGCGGACCGGCCGCGCTGGCCGGCGTCTTGCCGGGTGACCTGATCACCGGGGTCGACGGACGGTCGGTGCCCAGCGGTACAGCGCTACGTACCGCACTTTCTCGCTACCGCCCGGGTGACACTGTGTCGATCTCCTGGACGGCGACCGACGGCTCGTCCCACACCGCTTCGGCCACCCTGGTGACGGGCCCCCCGGACTGAGCGGCGCCTAAGCCGTGCGGCCGCTCGGGTGCGCTTTGATGGTCGGGTGCCCGAGGTCAACCCCGACGCTGTAGTGCAGTTCGTCGACGTGTCGGTGCGGCGCGGAGCCAAGACCCTGCTCGACACGGTCAACTGGACCGTCGAGGAGGACGAGCGGTGGGTGGTGCTCGGCGCCAATGGCGCCGGCAAGACCACCTTGCTCCAGATAGCCGCGGCGTTGCTGCACCCGAGCTCCGGCTCGGCCTACGTATTCGGGCAACGGCTCGGCGGCGTCGATGTCTTCGAGCTGCGACCGCGCATTGGCCTGGCCAGCGCCGCGATCGCGCAGCGCGTCCCCGGCCGGGAGCTCGTCATCGACGTCGTGGTCAGCTCGAGTTACTCCGTGCTCGGCCGGTGGCGGGAGGCCTACGGGCGCCTGGACGTCCGGCGGGCCGGGAAGCTCCTCGAGCGCTTCGGCGTCGGTGAGCTCGGTGATCGCGAGTACGGCACGCTCAGCGAAGGCGAGCGCAAGCGGGTCCAGATCGCCCGGGCGCTCATGACCGATCCCGAGCTATTGCTGCTCGACGAGCCGGCGGCCGGGATGGACCTCGGCGGGCGCGAGGATCTACTGCGCCGCCTCACCCGGTTCGCGGCCGACCCCGACGCGCCGGCGTCGGTATTGGTCACCCACCACGTGGAGGAGATCCCGCCGGGGGCGACGCATGCGCTGTTGCTGCGGGCGGGCGGCGTGGTGGCCTCGGGGCTGACTCGCGATGTGCTCACCGACCGCAACCTGTCGGTCACCTTCGGCCTGCCGTTGCACGTGGAGCGTCGCGGCAGCCGCTGGTACGCCCGCGCCCTCTGACCGGGCTCCCGCGATGGGCTGCCACTAGGCTCCGAGGCGTTTCGGTCGGTCGGCAAAGGGGCTGTGATGGGCGAACTCGTGCGAGTGGAGATCGGCGATGCGCCGGCGGGGGTGGCGACGATCCGCCTGCAGCGCCCACCGATGAACGCCTTGAACACCGAGCTGCAGGAACAGCTGCGGGCGGCCGCGGCCCAGGTCACCGCCGATCACTCCGTTCGGGCGGTGGTGATCTACGGCGGCGAAAAGGTCTTTGCCGCCGGCGCCGACGTGAAGGAGTTTGCCGGCCAGGACCACCCGGCGATGATGCACGACGCGGCGCGCTTGTCCTCGTCGCTGGCCGCGATCGCCGCCGTGCCGAAGCCGGTCATTGCCGCAGTGACCGGCTACGCGTTGGGCGGCGGTTGCGAGCTGGCGCTCACTGCTGACTTTCGGGTCAGCGCCGACAACGCGCGGTGGGGGCAGCCGGAGATCCTGCTGGGGATCATCCCGGGCGCGGGGGGAACGCAGCGACTCCCACGACTCATCGGGCCGGCTAAGGCCAAGGACCTCATCTACAGCGGCCGGTTCGTCAATGCCGACGAGGCGCTGAGCGTCGGGCTGGTCGACGTGGTGGTGCCGGCGTCCGAGGTGTACTCGAGCGCGCTCGCGCTGGCCGCGAAGTTCGCGCGGGGGCCGGCCCTCGCTCTCGCCGCGGCCAAGGCCGCCATCGACGGTGGTCTCGACGGCGACCTCGGCAACGGCCTGCGCCTGGAGTCGCACCTGTTCGCGTCCCTGTTCGCCACGGAGGACCGCAGGATCGGGATGGCGTCGTTCCTGGCGGCCGGTCCGGGCAAGGCCGTGTTCACCGGGGTACCGCAGCAGTGACGACGGCACCCAACCCGCACGCGTCGGCGGAGGAGGTGGAGGCGGCCTGGCACGACCCCAAGCTGGCCAACATCCTCTACCACGACTGGGAGGCCGGCACCTACGACGCGAAGTGGTCGATCTCCTTCGACGAACGGTGCGTGGACTACGCCCGCGACCGATTCGCGCACGTCGCGGGCAATGCCGGCTGGCCGTACCCCAGCTCATTGGAACTCGGCTGCGGTACCGGCTTCTTTACCCTCAATCTCACGCTCGCCGGCGTCATCGAGCAGGGGCATGTCACCGACCTCAGTCCCGGCATGGTCGAGGTGGCTGAACGCAACGCTCGCTCCCTCGGCTTCGAGGTGTTCGGCCGCGTCGCCGACGCCGAACGGCTGCCCTACGACGACGACAGCTTCGACCTCGTCGTGGGGCATGCCGTGCTGCACCACATCCCCGACGTCGAGCTCGCCCTGCGCGAGGTGCTGCGGGTGCTCAAGCCCGGCGGCCGCTTCGTGTTCGCCGGCGAGCCCACCAGGCACGGCGATGTCGTGGCACGGCGCCTGTCACGTGTCACCTGGTGGGCCGCCACCAGGGCGACCCGGCTGCCGGCACTGGCCTCCTGGCGTCGGCCGCAGGCCGAGCTGGACGAGTCCTCTCGGGCCGCCGCACTGGAAGCGGTCGTGGACCTCCACACGTTCGTCCCCGCCGAACTCGAGGCGATGGCCGAACGCGCCGGTGCGGCCGACGTCCGCGTTACCACCGCCGAACTGCTCGCCGCGTGGTTCGGTTGGCCGGTGCGGACCTTTGAGTGCGCCGTGGCCAAGGACAAGCTCGGTCTGCGCTGGGCCCTGTTCGCGCTGCACGCGTGGCGGCGCTTGTCGGCTGTCGACCGCCTGCTCGAACGCGTGGTGCCGAAGGGCGCCTTCTACAACGCCGAGATAACCGGCCTGAAGCCGTAGTGATGGGCTGCGTCCATGGGTGACGGTGTTCGGTTCTGCACCCTCGCCTCGCTGCGTTGGGTGGTGCGCCACCGCGCCTACACGCCGTGGTACCTCGTGCGGTATTGGCGATTCCTGCGCTTGCGGCTGCGCCATCGCCATGTCATCGTGCGCGGCTTCGTCTTCATGGATCGCGGTGTCGAGCTCTACGCCCGCAAGGGCTATGGCCGGCTCGTGCTCGGCCGGTGGATCCACTTGGGCGTGCACACCGCGCTGCGTTGCCACGAGGGCACCCTGAGCCTGGGGGATAAGAGCGTGCTGGCCCGCGACGTCTCGATCAACTGCTATCTCGATGTCGAGATCGGCGACAGCGCACTGATCGCCGACGGGGTCTACATCTCCGACTTCGACCACAAGTTCGATGACCTGCGTATCCCCATCAAGGATCAGGGCATCGCAAAGGCCCGCGTGCGCATCGGCCGCGACGTCTGGCTCGGCACCAAGGCCACTGTCTCTCGCGGCGTGGTCATCGGGGAGGGGGCCGTGGTGGGCGCCAATGCTGTCGTCACCAAGGACCTACCGCCCTACAGCGTCGCGGTCGGTGTTCCGGCCCGGGTGATCAAGGACCGCCGCGTGGCAGGCTGCTGAATCGTGGACGACCTCGACCGCAGTTCCCGCGCCGCGCGCGACTGGCTCGACGAGGCGATCCGCCGCGTCGAAGCCGACGCCAACCGCTCCGCCGACACCCACCTCGTGCCGCTGCGGCTGACGCGCTTCCCCGGCATCGACCTGTACCTGAAGGACGAGTCCACCCACCCGACCGGCTCGCTGAAGCACCGCCTGGCCCGCGCTCATCGAGCGGGAAGGCGGCGAGTGCCATCTCGTCGACGATCCCACCACGGTGTATGCCGAGGCGGCGAGATTGGCGGCGGCAACTGGAGGGCACTACCTCGACCAGTTCACCTACGCCGAACGGGCCACCACGACACCTTTCTCGCGGTGGTCGATCCCGAGAACTCCGCGTTCTTCCCCGGCTGGCGGGATTGCGACGACGCCGTCACGATGTCGACGGGCTCGCGCATTGAGGGCATCGGCCGTCCCCGGGTGGAGCCGAGCTTCATCGGCGGGGTTGTCGACCGCATGATTGCGGTGCCCGACGCGGCCTCCGTAGCGGCCGCCCGCGCGCTGGAGCCGGTGCTGGGCCGGCGGGTGGGAGCCTCCACCGGCACCAACCTCTGGGGTGCGCTGCACATCGCCCGCGAACTGCATGCCGCGGGCCGCGACGCCAGCATCGTCACGCTGCTGTGCGACGGCGGGGAATGCTACGCGCACACCTACTTCGACGACGGCTGGCTGGCCGAACACGGGCTGGACCTAGAGCCGTACCGCGAGCAACTACGGACGCTGCTCGGCTGAGCGGGCGGCCCGAGGCGCTGGCGCGCCGCCAGCGGGCGGCCTCTTGGCGACAGTGTGCAGCCGCGCCGCCGGTGGCCGGCGCGCCTGCAGACTGTCGGGCGCGGGAGGGCGAGGGAGGGCGCGGGAGGGCGCGGGAGGGCGCGGCGTGGCGCGGGATGGCGCGGCGCGGGAGGGCGCGGGAGGGCGCGGCGTGGCGCGGGATGGCGCGGCGCGGGAGGGCGCGGGGTGGCGCGGGATGGCGCGTGCTAGCTGGTCGCGGCGGAGCCGCCGCTCGCCCGGGCGTAGACCGCGGCGGTGGTCGCGGCGACTGCTGGCCAGCTGTAATCGCGTCGTATCACCCGATCCGCGCGCAGCACCGCCCGGCGGGCGGCCGCCGAGTCGTCCAGCACCGCCGTGATCGCAGCTGCCAGCGCCGGCGCGTCGCCGGGAGTGAACGAACCCGCCGCCACCCCTGCCGTTGCGAGGTCACGCAGGCCCCCGGTGTCGGCGACTATGAGCGGAGTGCGCGCGGCGGCGGCCTCCAGCGCGACGATCCCGAACGGCTCGTACAGCGACGGGACCACGGCGACGTCGGCGGCGCCCAGCAGCACGGCCACTGCGTCCTCGTCGACGAAGCCGGCCCACTCGATGGCCCGCGCCACGCGCAGGCGGCGGGCGCGGGCCCGCAGCTGCGGTTCGTGGCCGCCGGTGCCCGCCACCACGAGCCGCAGCCCGGGGCGCATGGCACGCAGCGACGGGAGGCTGTCGATGAGTGTCTGCAGGCCCTTCTCGTGCACCAGGCGGCCGGCGAAGGCGATGAGCGGGGTGTGGGGAGCGAGCCGGGCTCGGGCCGCGGTCCGCTCCGCAGGGGATGCGTGCCAGGCGTCCGGGTCGATGCCGTTGGGCACGACGACCACCTGCCCCGCGTCGAGCTCGAAGAGCCGGCTCACCTCGTCGCGCATGCTCGTGGAGCAGGTGATCACCTCGGCTGCCGACTGTGCCAGCCAGCGTTCGGCGGAGTGGATGGCGAGGTTCAGCGGTGCGGGCAGCCAGCCCTGGTGGCGCCCGGCTTCGGTCGCGTGCATCGTCGCCACGATCGGCGAGCCGGTCACTTGGGCGAGCGTGACGGCACTCTGGCCCACCAGCCAGTCGTGGGCGTGCACGATGTCGGGCCGCCACTGGGCCACCACCGGCAGGGCAGCGCGGAGTAGCGAGTGCTCGGCCGCCTGCGCCCACGCAAGCAGGGACTCCGTCGTGAAGTCGATTACCAGCGGGTCGATGGCTGAGCGGACCACCCGCACGCCTGCGACGGTCTCCGCGGTCGCCTGCTGCTTGTCGCCACGCGTCACTACGCAGACCTGGTGACCGGCCGTGGCGAGTTCTCCTGCGAGAGCTTCGACATGCCGGCCGAGTCCGCCTACGAGCAGCGGCGGGTACTCCCACGTCAGCATCAGCACCCGCACGGCGTCAGACACTAGTGTCTGGCCCATGTCGCCCCGGCCGCCCACCACCGGCGGCCGGGCCGGGGCCGCCGCGGTGCTGCTCCTGGCCGGGCTGTTGTGCTGGGGACTGTTTCGGGTGATCAGCGGCACCGAGCACCACGCGTACTCCGCCGGCGCGGTGCCGCCGGTGCACATCCGGGTGACGGCAACCAACCAGTACACGCTGTCGGTGCCCGGGGGGGTCGCCGCCCTGAAGCGGCGCAACGTGGCTTTGAAGCAAGCGCAGTGCGCGTGGTCTACGAACGGATCGGCGCTGCAGGCGCTGCCCGTCTCGACCGACCCGAACACCAAGGCGACCGAGGTGGTGGGCACCTTCATCGCCCCCATCACCGGCGATATCCACATCGAGTGTTCCGGCTGGGGTCCGGTGTTCGTCGACGACGCGAACAACGCGACCGGTGACCCGGCTGGCTACTTCCTCGTGCTGGCCATGATCACCCTGACGCTGGGTGTGGGGTTCGGGTTGTCAGCCCTGCGCACGAGCACGGCGGGCCGACCCTCACGAGCGGCGCGCGAGTACGACGAGATCGAGGGAGCCGTCCACCTCGGCGATGTGCTCCGTGAGCACGGCGAAGTCGGCGGTGGTGACCCCGGCGACGTCCAGCGCTAGCCGGGTGTCCCAACGGTCCGCCGGCGTCGCGAGCTGGGCCGCGACGAACGAGCCGCCGTGGTCGCGGTCGAGTCGCCGCAACCGTGATCCCGCGTGCAGGCCGGCAACCGTGTCGATCTCGAGGCCGCAGCTCAGCAGGAGTTCGGTCAGCTCCGCCGCGGTGAATTCGTGGGTGTGAAAGGGATTCAGCGGCGCGTCGAGGCCGGGGGAGAAGGTGAGCCGGTTCGGGGTGGTGACTAGCAGCAGCCCGCCGGGCCGCAGCACGCGCCGGCATTGCCGCACGAACTCAGGGTGGTTCCACACGTGCTCGATCACTTGCAGCGTGGCGACGACATCGCACGAGCTGTCCGGCGCGGGCAGTGCGGCGAGGTTCGCGCGCACGAAAGACGCCTGCGGGTAGGTCGTGCGGGCCTGCGCGAGCGTCGGCGCGTCGTAGTCGACGCCGATCACGTGGCGAGCGGCGGCGGCCAGCAGGGCCGTCCCGTAGCCCTCCCCGCAGCCGACCTCCAGCACGCGTTGGCCGCGCACGAAGGGCAGGGCGTACTCGTAAGCGGCCTCGTGGCGGCGAAACCAGTAGTTCTCGCTCGGGATGCCCGGCACCGTCCGCTCGCCCGTCAGCGGCAGCGGCCCCGGAGCTGGTGGCTGCGCTGCCCCCATGCCGGTGCGCCCCCAGACCTGCGGTCAGCCCGCTCAGTGGACGATAGTCACACCTCGATAGGCGCGGTCCAGCGGCCGTTGCACGTATCCGCTTATCCGGTTACGATTGCTCGGGAGGTCCCAATGACGATGCGTCAAGCGCCCGGCCCGCAGCTCGTGCCGGCTGGGTTGGAAGGTCGGCAGGTGCTGGCCAAGTTCTTCCGTGCCTTGGGTGACCCGACCAGGCTGGTGCTGCTGGAGTTCTTGCTGGCGCAGGAGCACACGGTCAACGAGTGCGTCGAGCTCGCTGGGTTGGCCCAGGGACGCGTGAGCGCGCATTTGGCCTGTCTTGCCGACTGCGGATACGTCACGGTGCGCCGCACGGGCCGGTTCGCGTACTACCGCGTCACCGACCCCCGGGTGGCCGAGCTGGTGCTGCTGGCCCGCTCGCTTGCTGCAGAGAACACCGCCGCGATCGCCGAGTGCGCCCGCATCGAGATCTGAGGTCAGGACGCAATGGTGAGCATCCAGAAACCGGCCACGACTGACCGCACTCCGAATCAGCCGGCATCGGGTATCTCCGGAACGCGGCACGCCGGCTCGGGGTGGTGGTTGGGGCTGTTGGCGCTGTTGCCGATTGCCTGTTGCGGTGTACCCCTGCTGCTGGCCGCGGGGTTCGCCGCCGGTGCCGGTGCTGTTCTCGGCGGGGCAGCCGGGGTCGCGTTGCTAGTGGCGGCGGTGGTGCTCTCGGTGGTGACGGTCCGGCGGCGCGCGACGTGCCGTACGGATCTGGGCGCTCCGGTGCCGCGCGGCACGGACCGGGGCCGCTGATGGCCACCACTCGCTCGGCGATCCCCCGTGCTGGTTCTGCACGCGGCACCGGGGCCGCGGCCGCACTTGCCGCGGTCACCGCCGACGGGGTCAGCCGGGTGCTGTTTGTCGTGCTGGCCGCGGTGATCACCGCCGGCTACAGCATCACGCTGCCGTTCGCGTTCACCCAGCGACTGTCGCTGCACAACGTGGACTTCTTGACTGGTCGACTGCTGGGTTTCGCTGTCGCCCTCGGCGTGGGGATGGCGTTGTTACTGACGGTGCAGGTCTACGCGTTGCGCCGGGCGGCCGCGGCTCGCCGGGCGGCGGGAGAGCGGGCGGTGGGTGGCGTCGCGTTGGTGGTGAGCGTGCTGCCGACGTTCCTGTGCTGCACGCCGGTCATCCCAACGGTGCTGGCGACCTTTGGGCTCTCGGCGCTCAGCGTCTACACCACCACCCGTTCACTGCAGCGATTCTTCGAGGTGCACCAGACCGCGTTCTTTGTCGGCAGCCTGGCGCTGCTGGCCCTCACGAGCTGGTGGAGCCTGCAGCGCACCGGCCGGGCAGCGTGCTTGCGCGACAGTGGCTGCGAGGTGCGGCCGTGACGCAACGGTGTGCAGACGCGCCCGCATTGTGCGGCGCGGCTGCACACCGTCAGCTAGCGAGGACGATCATGACCCGCGCGTCGCGCCTTCGCGCGCTCATCCTTGCTGTCACCGTCACGGCAGCCGTCACGTTGACGGCCTGTGGCGCGCAGGCCGGGCAGGCTAGCGCGAACGGTCCGGCCGCCGGCGCCGCCAGCGCGGGTTCGACTGGCAGCGGGTCGCCGCCAGCGGCCGCGAACGAGTTTGCGACGGTCGGCGCGCTCGCACCGAGTGGGAACTTCGCCGGCCTGGACGGTCAGAGCACGAACGTGGCGTCATTGCGGGGCACGCCGACCATGCTGTGGTTCATCGCCGCTGGCTGCTCGAGCTGTACCGCGAGCATCCCGGCGCTGGCTGAGCACTTGACGCAGCTCAAGGCCGACGGGGTCCACGTCGAGGTCATTGACCTCTATGACGATCTCGGCCAGGGCCCGAAGGGCGCCGCCGCGCTCAGCAAGCTCGGGCGCCAGCTCACCGGGGGGAGCTTCACTGACCCGAGCTGGACGTGGGGCATCTCCTCGAGAAACCTCAGCCTCCGCTACGACCCCTCCGGCGCCCCCGACGTCTACTTCCTGCTGAACCGCACCGGCAAGATCAGCTATGAGAACGGCGTCCCGGTGAGCACCATGACCCAGCTGCTCGCCAACGCCCGGGCCGCCGCAGCCTGAGTTGGCTCGGCGCGCGGTACAGCGCTCCGGCTGGCCGGCGCCGCTCGGCGCAGCAGCATGGTCCGGGCCACGCTGTTGTCGGATGGCACCATCCCGGCGGGGCCCTACGAGGACTGGAAGCACGATGAGTGAAGCCGAATACGACCTGGTCGTGGTGGGCTCTGGTGGTGCGGCGATGAGCGCCGCGATCACCGCCCGCCGGGCCGGCAGAGCCGTGTTGTTGATCGATGCTGGCATCCTCGGAGGCACCTGCGTGAACGTCGGGTGCGTGCCGAGCAAGGCACTGCTGCACATGTCCGGGCAACGGGCCGCCGCGACCGCCAGCCCATTCGCCGGGTCGCCCACCTCGACAGGGCTAGTGGACCTGCGTGCTCTGGTGAGCGCCAAGGACGAGTTGGTCGGACGGTTGCGGCAGGACAAGTACGCCGCTGTCGCCGACGCCTACGGATTCGAGGTGCGGCGTGGTACCGCGGCGTTCGCCGAGGACGGCGCGTTCACCGTCGACGGCCGGCCGCTCACGGCAACCGCCTACCTGCTTGCAACCGGCGCCGAACCGTCGCGACCGGAGCTGCCCGGCTTGGCAGGCGTTGCCTACCTGACCTCGACGACCGCGATGGAGCTCACTGAACTTCCCGACTCGCTGCTGGTGATCGGCGGCGGTTACGTCGGCATGGAACAGGCCCAGCTGTTCGCCGGGCTCGGGGTGCAGGTCAGCCTCGTCGGCAGGCTGGCTCCGGCGGCCGAGCCAGAGCTACGGCAGGTGCTGCGCGCCGCCTTTCATCGCGACGGCATCCGGGTCGTGGAACATCGCGTGCGCGCAATCGAGACGTCCCAGGCGGGGGTCACCGCAGTGACCGACACTGGCCAGCGCCTCACCGCAGCGCAGGTGCTGATCGCCACCGGGCGCACGCCGCGGACGGCCGAACTCAACCTGCCTGCGGCCGGCATCCAGACCGGCGAGCGCGGGTACATCGTCGTCGATGAGCACCAGCGCACCACCAACCCGGCTGTGTTCGCCGCCGGTGATGTCACCGGCGGTCCGCAGTACGTCTACGTCGCCGCAGCCCAGGGCCGGGTTGCGGCCGAAAACGCGTTCGGCGCGCAGAACCACGTCGACTACACCGGCCTGCCGGCGGTCATGTTCACCCGCCCGCAGCTGGCCTCGGCCGGCCTGAGCGAGCAACAGGCCATCGACGCCGGCTACTCCTGCGCGTGCCGAACCCTGCAGCTGGCCGACGTACCGCGGGCCTTGGTCAACTTCGACACCCTGGGTGCGGTCAAGCTGGTCGCCGACGCCACCACCGGGCGGCTGCTGGGCGTCCACGCCGCCGCCGAGGGTGGCGGCGAACTGATGCTCGCCGCCACCTATGCCATCAAGGCCAAGATGACCGTCACCGAGGTGGCCGACACTTGGGCGCCCTACCTGACGATGGCGGAAAGCCTGCGGCTGGCCGCGAAGCTGTTCGACCCCGGCGAGCAGCTGCCCACCTCCTGCTGCGCCTGACCCGCCGGGCCCGGCCCGTTCGCTCGCCGGTCAGCGGAAGCGACCCGGGCGGTGCCGCCCGAGTCAATCGTCGATAGCGGCGACGAACATCCGTGATCCCGGCGGTGCGATCTGCTCGAAATCCTCCGCGGTGGCCCGGCCCTCGGCGGAACCCAAGGCGGCCTCGAGGGCTGCCTGGTCGGGGAAATACAGTTGGGCCATCCGGTGATAGGTCTGTTCGCCCCCGTCGGGCGCCGCCACGATCCGCGCGCTGTCCCAGCGCAGCACGCCCGGGACCTGGTCCACGAGGGGGCCGTGCACGCCGAGGTAATGCTTGTCGAAGCCCTCGGCATCGTCGGGCTGGGTGTACAGGACCACAAGTTTGATCGTCATTCCCGCACCGTAGGCCACGCGCGGACCCTTGAACAGCCGCGGCCGGGGCGGCTGTCTGCCGGGATCATGATCGATTCCTATGATGGCAGGACGTGATGACTTCCCCTGATTGGCGGACAGCGAAATGCGCTCGGTGAACCGATCGACGACTGCACCCAACGACGTCGCCCGTGACCTGTTCGACGGCCTCGCCGACCGCTACGACCTGCTGGCCGAGGTGCTCTCGTTCGGGCAGAACGGCCGGTGGCGCGCCGCGATGGTCGACGCTGTCGCCGCCATGAGCCCGCCCGCCGGCAGGGTGCTCGACGTGGCCACCGGGACGGGCGGCGTGGCCCTCATGCTGAGCGAGCGCACCGACGCAGCGATCGTCGGGGTCGACCTCACCGAACCGATGCTGCGCCGCGGCGCACAGCGGATCAGCCAACGCGGTAAGGCCGACCGCATCCGGCTGGTCGTCGCCCGCGGCGAGCAACTGCCCTTTCCGGACGGCACGTTCGACGGACTCACCTTCACCTACCTGCTGCGCTACGTCGCCGACCCGGCCGCGACCCTGCGCGAACTGGCCCGGGTCGTACGGCCCGGCGGCCAGGTCGCCAACCTCGAGTTCGCGGTGCCACCGCACGCCCTGTGGCGCCCGGCCTGGGAGGCCTACACCAGCGTCGTGCTGCCGCTGGCGGGCCTGCTCACCGGCGGTCGGGAGTGGTATCAGGTGGGCCGCTTCCTCGGCCCGTCGATCCGCGGGTTCTACGAGCGGTACCCGGTGGAGCGGCTGCAGCAGCTCTGGCGCGACGCCGGGCTGGAGGCGGTCGCCAGCCGCCGGATGAGCCTCGGCGGCGGGCTGGTCACCTGGGGGCGCAAGGTGCATGGTTGATCGCACCGGCTCGCCCGGTGCGGCGTTCTACGCGCACCGCGGCAGCAGGCGGGCGGACTGGTGGACGCTGCTGCACCCGCCCTACACGCTGTGGCACCTCAGCTACCCGGTGCTCGGTGCCGCGCTGGCGCCGCGGCTGTCCTGGGCGATGCTCGCCGCCACGGTCGTAGCGTTCTTCCTGGCTGTCGGCCTGGCGGCGCACGCCCTCGACGAGCTGACCGGGCGTCCGCTCGGGACCGCGATCAGCACCCGGACCTTGTGGGTGGTGGCTTCGGTGAGCCTGACCGGCGCCGTGCTCATCGGCGCCTTCGCGGTGCCGCACGGCAGCGTGTTGCTCGTCCCGGCTATCGGGATCGGGGTGCTGCTGGTGATCGGCTACAACCTGGAGCGCTTCGGCGGCCGGCTGCACACCGATCTCGGGTTCGCCGCCGCGTGGGGCGGCTTCCCGGTCCTGGTCGGCTTCCTGGCTCAGGCGCCGCCCCTGACCCGTCCGG
>JAYTRE010000300.1:0-11698 GCA_043746395.1 Pseudonocardiales bacterium | reverse complement strand
AGCAGGAGCAGCGCCAGGACCTGGATCGACCACACCCAGAACAGCGTCGCGGAGTAGGCGTTGGGGAACCCGTTCGTGCACCACAGGTATCCGGCAATGCCGAGACCGAACAGCGCCGTTCGGGTCCAGGCCCAGCTCTGGCCGGCGGCGATGACCCGGTGCCGCATGCCGAGGTACCAGCCGCTCGCGCCGGCCCCCAGCCCGAGTGCGATCCAGTCGATGCGCCACTCGGCCAGCAGGGTGAGGCCGCTGGTCACTGGCAGGGTGCTCACTGCGGATCCGCTACGGCCAACCGGCGGCCTCGTGGCAGCACGCCCAGCTGGGTCAGATAGCGCACCACCACGTGGGTCGCGGCCCATAGGGCGGCACCGGCCAGCACGTCGAGCAGGTAGTGGTTGGCGGTGCCAAGCACGACCAGGGTCGTGGCCAGCGGGTAGCTGAGCGCGAGGGCTTTGAGCCACCGCCGGCGGGTCAGGGTGAAGACGGTCGCGCCGCACCACGCGGCCCAGGCCAGATGCAGCGACGGCATCGCCGCGAACTGGTTGGCGATCGCCGTCGCGCCGGCGGGAACGCTCGCGTCGCTGCCCCACCAGCCCCAGTTGCTGAAGTGCGCCAGGGTGTCGTGGAAGCCGGCGCCGGACAGCAGCCGCGGGGGAGCTGTCGGGAATCGCCAGAATCCGACGAGGGCGACTGCGGTGATGACTGCCAGCACGGTGCGGGCCTGGCGGTAGCTGTCCGGTCGTTTCCGGTAGACCCAGATCAGCACCGCTGGAGTGATGATGAAGTGCAGGGTGGCGTAGAAGTAGCACGCGGGTATAGCCAGCAGCGGTAGATGCTGCAGATCGTTGTTCAACCAGTGCTCGGGGTCGATGCGCGCGAACTGCTCCCAGCGCAGCAAGTCCCGGCCGTCGCGCTGCGCCTGCGCCGAGCCGCCGCCGATGACACCGCGGATCACGTCGTAGACGCCGTAGAACGCCGCGATCAGAGCGAGCTCGCGCCACCAGCGCGCCCGCCGGCCGGCCGCGACGACGCGGTCGGGCCAGCGGGCGCTCAGCGCGCTGGCGCTAGTCTCGAGCGGGTGCTCGTCGCCGGGGTCGGCCGTACCCTGCCCCACCAAGCCGGGGCCAACAGGTCGTCCCACGTCGCTGGACAGTCTTGCCACAGAGCTATTCTAGGGCAGCGCTATTATGTCCCGGTGACAACCCGCCCGCCCACCGCGCCTGTTTCCGACGTGCCCGCCTCCCAGGAGGCCTGGACGCTGGCCGAGATCGTCACCCGGCTGCGCCGGGTGCTGCGCTCCAGCGTGCGCAGCGAGTTCCCGTGGGAGCGGCTGCCGATGGCCCAGGTCGAGATCCTGCAGCGCCTGGCGGAGGAACCCGGGCTGCGGGTCAGCGAGCTCGCCGCTCGGCACCGGCTGGCGGCCAACACGGTCAGCAACCTGATCCAGCACATGGTGCTCGCCGGGCTGGTACAACGCCGTGAGGATCCGCGGGACCGCCGCGCGGTGACCGTCGACCTGACGGCGGCCGGTGCCGAGCAGCTACGCGGCTGGCTGGCTGCCAACAACCGGCGTCTGGAGGCCGCGCTGCGCGACTTGTCGGCTGCAGAACGGCGGGAGATCCTGTCGGCGCTACCGTCGTTCTCTCGGCTCGTCGAGCGCCTGGAACACTCCGACGCCCAGTCCCTGCCGGCAGCGGTCAAGGCCTTCGCGTGACGGACGAGACCGAGCACCCGCCGGCTGCCGACCGCAGCGTCCCGGTGCCCGGGCCGGTGCTCGCCGGCGGCGTGGCCGTAGCTGCCGCCGCGATGTTGGGTGCGGCCTCGTTGGGCTGGGCCGGGGTCGCGATCCTGGTCACGTTCCTGCTTGCCGGGTGCGCCCTGCTGGTGCGGTGGACCCGATGAGTTCGCGGGTGCTGGCCTACCTGCCATCCCCGACGCAGAGCGTGTGGCATCTCGGGCCGCTTCCGATCCGGGCCTACGCGCTGTGCATCGTCAGCGGCATTGCCCTGGCGCTGTGGTTGGCAGCCCGCCGCTGGCGCGCCCGTGGCGGCAACCAAGACCACCTCTGGGACATCTGCGGTTGGGCGATCGTGTTCGGGATCATCGGCGGCCGGCTGTACCACGTCGTGTCGGATCCGGAGCTGTACTTCAAGCGGGGCGAACACCCCCTCAACGCCCTCAAGATCTGGGACGGCGGCCTCGGCATCTGGGGTGCGGTCGCCCTCGGCGGCGTCGGCGCGTGGATTGGCTGCCGCCGCAAGGGCATCCGGCTCGCGGTGTTCGCTGACACGGTGATCCCCGGCGTCATCGCCGCGCAGGCCTTGGGGCGGTGGGGGAACTGGTTCAACAACGAGCTCTATGGTGGGCCCACCAGCCTGCCGTGGGGGCTCCGGGTGCACTGCCTGGACATCGTCAGCGGCCACGCCGTCGCCTACGGCACCGCCGATGGCGGGCAGGTCTGCCATGGCAGCGCGCTGGTGGCCGGACAGTTCCAGCCGACCTTTCTCTACGAGTCGATCTGGGACATCAGCCTCGCGCTGACCCTGATCTGGATCGATCGGCGCTGGCGGGTGAGTGCCGGGCAGCTGTTCGCGATCTACGTCATGGGCTACACCGCCGGGCGTGGCTGGATCGAAGCGCTGCGCCAGGATCACGCCAACCACATCCTGGGCCTGCGGCTCAATGACTGGACGTCGATCTTCGTCTTCATCATGGGCGCCATCCTGTTCATCCGCCGGCGCAATGCCCACCCAGACGGGCCTTACCTCAACCCGACCTCGGAACCGGCCAACGCCGGCGCAAGCCCGCCGCCACCCACGGCGTGAATCCTCGCGCCAGCGGGCCAGCACCCGTCCCAGCGCGGATCGATCACGACGGGCGGCCGTCTAGGGATGCGCTGCTCAGGCGTCGCGGCGCCTGAAGACCACTGCGCCGGCGACTAGGGCGGCCAGCGTGTAGAGCGCGGTGACGCCCAGACCCGCCCAGGGCCCGAGCATGCTCGGATCCGGGTGGGTGGTCGACATGATCTGCGTCCCCGCGTTGAGGGGCAGGTACTTGGCGACATCGGTCGAGTAGGGACTCGGCAGGGCGTTGGTCAGGATCGGCAGGACGAGCAGGATGCCGAACAGGGTGGCGATCGCGCCCGCGGTATTGCGGATGAGAAACCCCAGACCGACCGCGAACAGCCCGATCAGCGCCAGGTACAGCCCGGTTCCGAGGATGGCACGTTCGGCGCCGGGCGTGCTCAGGGACGCCTGCAGGTGCGTGCTCGCCAGGGCCCGCTGTCCGAGCAGGAACGCGGCGAAGGCGGCCACCTCGGCAACGACGAAGACCGTCAGCGCGAACACAATGGCCTTGGCGATGAGGACCGGCTGGCGGCGCGGAACGGCAGCCAGCGAGGAGCGGATCATCCCCGTGCCGTACTCGCCCGTGATCACGAGCACGCCGAGCACCCCGATCGCGAGCTGCGCCAGGAAGACCCCGCGCAGGCTCACCAACGTCGGGTCGAAGCCGATTTTGCCGCTCGGGCCGAACCGGTGGGCGCGCAGTGAGCTGAACAGCGTCCCGAGTCCGACGATGATCGCGACGGCGGCCAGCAGGCTGAACCAGGTGGAACGCAGCGACCGCAGCTTGATCCATTCCGCGCGGACCACGTTGCGCTGGGTGACCCGCCCCGACCCGAGATGGACCCGCGACGCCGCGAGGTTGGTCATCGGAGGCTGCCCGTGGCCGAGGTCGCCCGGTCGGGTTCGAGGGCGGGATCGGACCCGTGGAACTCTACGGCGTCGCGGGTGATCTCCATGAACGCCTCCTCGAGAGTCGCCTGCTGGGGGGTGAGTTCGATCAGCGGAATCGCCTCCCGGGCGGCGATCAGCCCGATCGTCGAGCTGTCCATGCCGCTGACCTGCAGCGTGTCGGGTCGTAGCCGTTCGAGCTTCATGCCGTCGCCGGCAAGCAGACCTGCCAGCCGGTCTGCCTCGTTCGTGCGCACCACCACGGCACCGCTGGACGCGCGGCCGATGACCTCCTCCACGCTGCCCGAGGCGATCAGCCGCCCCCGCCCGACCACGATCAAGTCGGTGGCCGTCACCGCCATCTCGCTCATCAGATGCGAGGAGACGAACACCGTCCGGCCCTCCGCCGCCAAGGACTTGAGCAAGTTGCGGATCCACAAGATTCCCTCGGGATCCAGCCCGTTTACCGGCTCGTCGAGCAGCAGGGTGCCGGGATCACCGAGCAGCGCCGACGCGATGCCCAGCCGTTGCCCCATGCCAAGAGAAAAGCCGCCCGCGCGTTTGCGCGCGACCTCGTCGAGACCGACCAGGCCGAGCATCTCGTCCACCCGGGCCCGTGGAATGCCGTTGGTTGCCGCCATCGCGAGCAGGTGGTTGCGAGCGGACCGGCCGGTGTGCACGGCGCGGGCTTCGAGCAGCGCCCCCACTTCACGCAGCGGCGCCGGATGGTCGGCGTAGGGCTTGCCGTTGATCAGCGAGCCGCCCGAGCTAGGCCGATCCAGGCCCAGCAGCAGGCGCATCGTGGTCGACTTGCCGGCGCCGTTGGGACCCAAGAACCCGGTGACGACACCCGGGCGGACAACGAAGCTGAGGTCGTCGACAGCAGTCTTGGGCCCGTAGCGCTTCACCAGGCGATTCGCCTCGATCATGGCGCGCACCGTTCACTGCCAGCAATCAGTTCGCTCATGGCCGCACGGTACCTACGATGCAATGTGCGCGGTTTAAGTGGTCGCGGCCGCTTCACAGGTGGCGCCGGGCGCCGGTCGGGCTAGTTGACCTGGCGCTCCCGACCGGCCCAGAACGGCTCGCGCAGCTTGAACTTCTGCAGCTTGCCGGTGGCCGTCCTCGGCAGCGTGTGGACGAACTCGATCCGCTTGGGGCACTTGTAACCGGCCAACTTGGTGCGGCAGTGCGCGATCAGCTCGTCGGCGGTCACGGTCGAGCCGTCGGTGACGACCAGGCCGGTGACCAGCTCGCCCCACTTATCGTCGGGTGTGCCGATGACGGCCACCTCCCGCACGGCCGGGTGTGAGGTGAGCACGTCCTCCACTTCGATGGACGAGACGTTCTCTCCGCCGGAGATGATCACGTCCTTCTTCCGGTCGGAGATGACCAGGTAGCCCTCGTCGTCGAGGTAGCCACCGTCGCCGGTGTGGAACCAGTTGCCGGCCTGCGCGACGGCCGTCTCCTCGGGCTGGGCCCAGTACCCGGCCAGGTTGTGGTTCGACGCGGTGACCACCTCGCCATCGACGTCCACCTCGACCCGTACCCCGAGCGCCAGGGCGCCGGCTCGGCCGAGACGGCGGGCACGCTCGTGGGTGCTCAGTCCGTCCCACTCGGCGCGTTGACGGTTGATCGTCACCAGCGGCGAGGTCTCGGTGAGGCCGTAGATCTGGATGAACTCCCAACCCAACTCGTCCAGCACGCGCTCGATGGTGCGGGTGGGCGGTGGCGCACCGGCCGCGACAATGCGCACCTGATCGCGGCCGGGGATGGGTCCGTCCCAGGTCTGCGCGGCCTCCAAGGCAGCGTTGATCACCGCGGGCGCGGCGCACATAAGCGTGACGCCGTGCGCCTCAACACGGCGCAGGATCTCGGTGCCCTCGACCTGTCGCAGCACGATGTGACGGCCGCCGACACCGGTGATCCCGAACGGCATGCCCCAGCCGTTGGCGTGGAACATGGGCAGCGTGTGCAGCAGCACGTCCCGGTCGTTGATCGTGGTATGCAGGCCGAAGACCGTGGCATTGAGCCAGAGGTTGCGGTGGGTCAGCTGGACGCCTTTCGGCCGCGCAGTCGTGCCGGAGGTGTAGTTGATGGTCGCGGTCGCCGCCTCGTCCGGCTCGTCCCACGGCTGCGGCTCGACGTCGCGCAGGAACAGCTCGTCGTCGTCGCCGAGCAGGAACTTGTGCGGCACGTCCAGGCCGGCCAGCACCTCCTTCAGGGCGGGGTCGGCAAACACCACCTGCGCCCCCGAGTGGCCGACGATGTAGTCGATCTCCGGTGCCGCCAGTCGGAAGTTGATCGGGACCAGGACGCGTCCCCATCCCGAGACGCCGAAGAACGCCGTGAGCAGGCGGGCGGAGTTCTGCGAGATCACCGCGACCCGGCCGCCGACGGGGACGCCGAGTTGGTCCAGGCGCGCCGCTTGGGCGCGGGCCAGCGCGGCGAAGTCCCGGTAGGTCACCGATCCGAGGCTGGCCGCGGGTTGGTCGGGCTCGTCGACGACCGCAACCCGGTCCGGGTACACGCGTTCGGCGCGGTCGAGGAAGTCTCGGATGGTGAGCGGGTAGAACACGGGCACCTCCGCGTGGGCGGGCGAACTGCGGGCCCGCTGATTACACCGCGGGCCCCTACCGCGGCGCCAGAGACGCGTGGGCGCCCATCAGCCGGCCCGGTCTTCGGGCAGCCGACTCTTCAGGTGGCCAGGACTGCAGGTGGCCGGGCTTCAGCGGGCCGACAATTCAGGTGGCCGGGCTGTCAGGCGGCGGCGTGCTCGGTGCGGGTCACCTTGGACTCGGACAGGGTTGCGTCGACGACCAGGCCCGCTCCGCTGCCGAGCAGCCAGACGTCCTTGGCGATCGCGGTGCCCTGTTGGGTCGGGCGGCGGCTGGTGTCGGCGGGCATTCCGGGGGTGCGCCACCACATTCCCAGCAGGGCGCCGGCGAAGCCCACCAGCCCCAGCCCAGCCAGCCCCGCTGGCACGATCGCAAGCAGCAGCGCGGACCCGAGGGCGACCTCGCCTACCGCGACGGCCCTGAGGAACAGCTTGGGCTACCCGGTGCCCAGGACCGGAAGGGCGAGGGACGCCATCCCGTGCAAGGCCGTCGCGGTGGCGTCGGTGCCGTCGAGCTTGCCCACGCCCGCACTGAGGATGAGTGCCCCGGTGACGACGCGTCCCGGTACTCTTCGCAGCTTGGCCGCAACGCTCATCGGGTCCTCCTGGTGGTCGGGATGGTCACACCCACGACGGTAGCCACATATGCGCGTGCCACTGCGCGTAGGTCAGCAGGCCGCCGGTGTAGAGCGGCCACATCCAGGCGAAGTCGGCGATCACGAGCCCGAGGTAGCCCGCCACGGCGGCGGCCCCCCAGGCGCGTCGGCGCATCGCACGGGCGTCCCGGGCCGAGTCGCCCGTGCGACGTACGGCCGGGCCGAGCAGCACCCCAAGGGCGAGCGTCACCCCGATGATCAGAAACGGGACGAGCGGGGCCATGTAGAACAGGAACATCGTCCGCTTCGGATCCTGGAACCAGACGACCCAGCCGGCGAGGAACGCCACCCAGACCGTGCCCGCGCGCCAGTCCCGCGTTGTCGCCCACCGCCACGCCAACCACAGCAGCATCGGGACGAAGGCCCACCACATCAACGGGGTGCCGATGAGCAAGATCTCGCGCGAGCAGCTCGAGGAGCCGCATTTCGTCGAGGAGCTGTTGTAGTAGAAGTCGACGGGGCGTCCGAGTACGAGCCAGCTCCACGGCTTGGAGGCGTAGATGTGCCCGCTGTCGAGGCCCTCGTGGAAGCGGTAGGCCTGCAGCGTGTAGGAGCCCAAGGCCCGGATCGGTGCCGGCACCCACGCCCAGCTGAACGGGATGCTCAGCCCGAAGGAGTCCAGGTGCGTGCTGGGGCTGTGCGTGTCGGCGTAGTGGCGGCCCCAGCTGTTCTCGCCGGTGAACCAGCCCAGGTAGGTGAGCAGGTAGATCCCGACCGGCGTCGCGAGCAAAGAGCCGAAGGCCGGCAGCGCCGAGCGGCGCCAGGTCGCCCGCCACGGTCGCGCCACGCCCGCCGCCCGCAGCGCGCCGCGGTCCCAGACGATGCTGAGCAGTACGAACAGCACGAAGAACGACAGTGCGGTCCACTTCACCGCGCAGGCCGCGCCGAACAGGATCCCGGCCAGCAGCCGCCACGGTCGCGGGCCCAGGGAGGGTATCCCGGCGCTGAGGTCGGCGCCGGCGGCCAGCAGCCGGGCGAGCCGGGCCCGGACGATGTCTCGGTCCACGACCAGCGCCGAGAAGGCCGCCAGCACGAAGAACTCGACGCCGATGTCCAGCAGTGCCGTGCGCGACAGCACGAGGGTGAGCCCGTCTAGGGCGAGCAGCAGGCCGGCGATGCCGCCGAAGAGGTTGGAATGCGTCATCCGGCGGACGGTCCGGGTGATCACGACCACGGCGAGGATGCCGCCTAGCGCCGGGGCCAGGCGCCAGTCGAGGGTGTTGGTCGCGCCCGAGGCCGGCCGCCACAGCTCGGTGTTGAGGGCGATCAGCCACTTGCCCAGCGGCGGGTGCACGATAAACATGTAGCCGCGGTTGTCCTCGTAGCCGTAGCGCAGGATCTCCTGGGCCTCGGTGGCGTAGTAGACCTCGTCGAAATTCTTGCCCTGCGGGAAACCGATCGCCCAGAGCCGGGTGAAGCCTGCCAGGATCGCCAGCGCCGCGGTGACCGCCCAGCCCACCCAGGGCCGCGGATCGCGCCACGGGATGAGCGCCGCCGGCACTGGGTGCTCCGGCCGCGGCGGCTCGGTGGGGCCGTCGGACTCGGTGGGGCCGTCCGGCTCGACCGCCTCGGTCGCGATCGGGGCCTCGAGCGTCGCCGTCACGCAGCCGATCCTAGGTCCGCGGCGGCGACGGTGTGTAGACGCGCCGTGCTGCCGCGGCGCGCGTGCAGACTGTCCGCGCGCCCTGCCGCGTGTCCGCGCGACTCGGGTGCTCTACCGTTTCGCACATGGCCGAGGCGGCGGCAACCGGGCGGCTTATTCTCGCCGGTGTCCCGCTGGGGCAGCCGGGTGACGCGTCCGCCCGGCTGCGCGACGCGCTGGGCTCGGTTCCCGTCATCGCCGCCGAGGACACCCGCCGGCTGCGGCGGCTGTGCGCTGACCTTGGCGTGGTGGCGTCCGGCCGGGTGGTGTCCTTCTTCGAGGCCAACGAGTCGGCTCGGGTGCCGGCCCTGCTCGACGCGCTGCGCGCCGGCCAGGACGTGCTAGTGGTCACCGACGCGGGTATGCCCTCGGTGTCTGATCCCGGCTACCGGCTGGTTTCCGCCGCGGTGGCGGCCGGCTTACCGGTGACCGCGCTACCCGGTCCGTCGGCAGTGACCACTGCGCTGGCGGTATCCGGGCTGCCCGTCGAACGGTTCTGCTTCGAGGGGTTCCTGCCGCGCAAGGGTGGCGAGCGGCGGCGGGCCCTGGCGGCCCTCGCCGACGAGCCGCGCGCTCTGGTGTTCTTCGAGGCGCCGCATCGGCTGGCCGAATCACTTGCGGACCTGGCCGACGCGTTCGGCGCCGCCCGGCCCGGGGCCGTGTGCCGCGAGCTCACCAAGACCTACGAGCAGGTGCGCCGCGGCAGCCTGGCCGAGCTGGCCGAGTGGGCCCGCGGCGACGTGCGGGGAGAGATCACGCTCGTCATCGCGGGGGCGCCCGCGCAGGTGCCCGATCCCGACCCGGCGGCCTACGTCGACGAGGTCGCCCGCCGCGAGCAAGATGGCGCGTCGCGCAAGGACGCGATCGCTGCCGTCGCGCGGGCGCGAGGGGTGGCTAAGCGGCTGGTGTTCGACGCGGTAGTGGCCGCCAAGTCGCGCCCCGTCGAGTGACGTATCGCGCGGTTGACCAGCAGCGCCCCCGTCGAGTGACGTATCGCGCGGTTGAGTGACGGGCCTTTCGCCGTCTCTGATCAACGAGATGCGTCACTCAACGGGGGAGTGGGCACGTAACTCAACGGGTGAGCGGGCGTCACTCAACGGGGGAGTGGGCGGGAATTCCGGAGGGCGGGGCTCACTAGGCTGGACGGGTGAGCGAGCACATTCTGACAGCGGTCGCCTGGCCCTATGCCAACGGACCGCGGCACATCGGCCACGTCGCCGGGTTCGGGGTGCCGTCTGACGTCTTCAGCCGCTACCAGCGCATGATCGGCAACAAGGTGCTCATGGTCAGCGGCACCGACGAACACGGCACCCCGATTCAGGTGCAGGCCGACGCGGAGGGCACCACCCCCCGCGAGCTCGCCGACCGCAATGCCCTGATGATCGCCAAGGATCTGCAGCAGCTGGGCCTGTCCTACGACCTGTTCACCCGGACCACTACTCGCAACCACTATGCCGTCGCCCAGGAGATCTTCCTGGGCCTGCTCGCGAACGGGTACGTGTTCGGCCACACCCAGCTCGGCGCGATCAGCCCGTCGACCGGCCGCACCCTGCCCGACCGCTACATCGAGGGCACCTGTCCCATCTGCGACTACCCGAGCGCGCGCGGCGACCAGTGCGACAACTGCGGAAACCAGCTCGACCCCATCGACCTCATCAACCCGGTGTCCAAGATCAACGGCGAGACCCCGAGGTTCGCTGAGACCGAACAGCTGATGCTCGACCTCCCCGCCTTCGGCGACGTGCTGGCCGAGTGGCTGCGCAAGCAGACGCACTGGCGTCCGAACGTGCAGAAGTTCAGTCTCAACCTGCTCGACGATCTCAAGCCCCGCTCCTATACCCGCGACCTGGAGTGGGGCATCCCGGTGCCGCTGGACGGGTGGCGGGACCGGCCGGACAAGCGCATCTACGTGTGGTTCGACGCGGTCGTCGGCTACCTCTCGGCCTCGATCGAGTGGGCGCAGCGCTCCGGCGACCCGGAGGCGTGGCGGGCGTGGTGGCAGAACCCGGACGCCCGCTCCTACTACTTCATGGGCAAGGACAACATCGTCTTTCACGCCGAGATCTGGCCGGCCATGCTCTTCGGTTACTCCGGCATCGGGGCCAAGGGGGGCCGGCCCGGCTCCCTGGGCGCGCTGAACCGCCCCTACGAGGTGGTCTCCAGCGAGTTCCTGACCATGGAGGGACGAAAGTTCTCGTCCTCGCGCAACGTCGTCATCTACGTCGGCGACCTGCTCAGCCGCTACGACGCCGACGCCCTGCGCTATTACCTCGCCACGGCCGGCCCGGAGAACCAGGACACCGACTTCACCTGGTCGGAGTTCGTCCGGCGTACCAACGACGAGCTGGTCGCCGGCTGGGGCAACCTGGTCAACCGCACTATCTCTATGGCGGCGACCAACGTCGGGGCGATCCCGGCGCCCGGCGCGCTCACCGATGCCGACCACGAGTTGCTGGCGACGTCGCAGGCGGCGTTCGGCAGCGTCGGCGCGCTGCTCGCCCGGTCCCGACAGAAGGCCGCGATCACCGAGGTGATGGGCGTGGTCGCCGCGGCCAACAAGTACCTCTCCGACACCGAGCCGTGGAAGCTGCGCACGGTCGACCCGGACCGGATGGCCAGCGTGCTGCACGTCGCGCTGCAGGTCGTGGACGATGTCAAGACGATGCTGACCCCGTTCCTGCCGTCCTCGTCCGCGACCGTGCACGCGCTGCTGGGCGGCGCTGGCGACTGGGCCGCGATGCCGGATCTGGTGGAGGTGCCCGAGCAGACCGCTGCGGGTTCGCCGTCGTACTCGGTGCTCACCGGTAACTACGACACCGGCGCGCGCTGGGCTTCGAGCCCGCTCGCGGTCGGACGGCCGCTGGCCCCGCCGACCCCGGTGTTCACCAAGCTCGACCCGTCGGTCGTCGACGAGGAGCTCGCCAGGCTGGAAGGCCCACCCGAGCCCACATGAGCACCCCCCAGGCAGCGGATGCCGCGGCGACGAGCTGGCGCACGGCTGCGGGCGAGATCGAGCCGCTGCCGGTCGCGGTGCCCGATGCGCACACCC